>DASWUV010000001.1:0-12490 GCA_036401495.1 Pseudonocardia sp.
TCAACCACGACAAGTACGGCTTGGGCACCGTCATCGCCTCGGACGGGGCAGGCGTGCGCGCCACCGTCACCATCGACTTCGGCAGCTCGGGCACCGTGCGGCTGATGCTGATCGGCGGCGTGCCGATGCAGAAGCTGTAGGCCGGACGGAACCGGGGCGCGCCGGGTTCCGTCTATGCTCGTGTGACGCTGAGCGCGGGAGGTTCGCGATGTCCACCGACGCCGTCTACGAGGCCATCTTCAGCCACAGCGGGCCGTGGACCGAGGACGACTACTTCGCGCTGCCCGAGACCTCCGCGCGGGTGGAACTGGTCGACGGGGCGCTGCTGGTGAGCCCACAGTCCTCGGTCCCGCACTCGCGGTTGATCAAGACGGTGACGAACCTGCTTGATGCGACGTGCCCCGATCCCCGCTGGGAGGCGCTGCCGCCCAACAACGTGCGGCTGTGGCCCGACCACATCCGCGAGCCGGACGTCACGGTGATCCGGTCGGGCCTGCAGGGGCGGAAGGTCGAGGTTGCGGACGTGCTGATGCTCGTCGAGATCACCTCGCCGGGGAATTTCCGCCAAGACATGATCGTCAAGCACGGCGACTACGCCGAGGCGGGCGTGCCGTTCTACCTGCGCATCGACCTGCACAAGGGCATCGACGCCCTCACCGCCTGCGCGTACGAGCTGGTCGAGGGCACCTACCGGGAGTACGCCACCGCGCCAGAGGGCATGCTGCGCCTCGACCGCCCGTGGCCGCTGCAGGCCGACCTCCGCGCGATGGCCCGCGGCCGCTAGGCAGGACGGCGCCGTGCGCCGCCCGCGCCATGATCACCAGAAATCGTGGCAAAGGTGCGCTGCTGCACCTTTCGCGCCACGTTCAGCGATCATGGCCGCAGGCCGCTGCGCAACCTGTCAAGGCCGGAAGGACGTCGAGGCGCCGCCGACCACGATCCCGCGCGCCGCCAGCCACGGGATCGGGTTGATCTTGGTGCCGTCCGGCGCCCAGACCTCGAAATGCAGGTGGGGCCCCGTCGACTCGCCGCGGTTGCCGATCTCCGCGATCTGCTGACCGGCCTTCACCTGCTGGCCGACCTTGACGAACATCCGGTTCACGTGCCCGTAGACGGTGTGGGTGCCGTCGGGGTGGCGCAGCACCACCCACAGGCCGAAGCCCGACGCGGGCCCCGCGTCCTCGACGACGCCGTCGGAGTAGGCGTAGATCGGCGTGCCGATGGCGTTGGCGATGTCGATGCCGTAGTGGACGACGCCCCAGCGCCCCCCGAAGCCCGACGTGAACGTGCCGGTCGCGGGACGCACGAACACCTCGTTGCCGAGCACGTGCGCGTCGAGCGCCCCGCCTGCCTCCGCCGACTCGACCAGCGCCGCCTGCTTGGCCAGCTGCTGCCCGATCTCGGTGGCCTTGGCCAGGCTCTTGACGTCCACCGCCGACGCGGGATCCATTGCGTTGGCGAAGCTCAGCGCGTTGGTGGCGAGCTGGTCGCCGCCGATGGCCTGTGCGGCGGGGTCACCGCCGGGCGCCGCCGTGATCGTCTCGCTGACGGGCAGGAGCGCGCTCACCGGCTGGGGAGCGGCCGTCGCGACGAACGGCGAGATGAGGGTCTGGCCCGCGGCGACGACAGCGCCTGCCGCCACGGCGACGACGGTCGCCCGACCGCAGACGGACGCGGCCGGAGGCGCCGGGAGGCGATGCGCCCCGGACGGGCGCACAGCGCGCAGTTGCACCGTGCGTTCGGGGTCGTCCTCCTGGGCGCCGCTGGGGGAGCGGAGGCGCGCCAAGACCTGCCCTTCTCGTGCCAGTGGTCGCGGCGATCCACGATGGCCCGGCTGGGGATCCGGGAGGGTCGATCGGGGTCGACCCGCTTGCCGTCGGTGATCGTCCTCGGTTGAGGCTCGGAAAATCTAGCGAGCCGTGTGCAGGGGAGCAAATCCGGGGTACGAGCGTCGGTTAGCTCAGGATGCGGGGTGCGCGGCGTCGCCGAGCAGGGCTTGGTCGCTGCTGCGGCGCCACGGATGGTGCCGCCGGTCCGAGCGGATCAGCGCTTCGACCACCCACCGCACCACCCGGCGGTCGAGCGGGAGCGACAAGTGGCCGACGTCGCGCAGCTCCAACTGCTCCACGTCGAGATCGGGGTGCTCCAGCCGGGCGTTGCGCTGCGGCACGATCATCTCGTCCATTCGGCTCCACACCACGAGGAAGCGCGTGGCGCAGCCGGGCGCGGGCAGCTCCAGCTCGGCCAGCGGAGGCGAGCCGGGACGCAGCTGGCGGCCCAGCGGGGTGGGCAGGAGGTAGGCGCCGAGCGTCCCGCTGTGCGGGCTGCCCAGCGTCACGAGCGTGTCGACGTGCGCGGAGCCGCCCATCCGCTGGACGTAGTAGCGCGCGATGACCCCGCCGAGCGAGTGGCCGACGATGTGCACCTTGTCGGACCCGGTCTCCTCGCACAGCCGTTGCACGTGGCCGCGCAGCTCGTGCGCCGCGGCGCGCAGGTCGCCGGTGAGCAGCCCGTAGTTGACCGCGTGCACCACACCGAAGCCGCGCCGCCGCAGCGCGCGCCGGAACACCGTGAACACGGAGCGGTTGTCCATGATCCCGTGGATGAGCAGGATCGGCGTGCCTGCGGCTTCGGGATCGGTGACGACGAGGCTGCGCCGCAGCAGGGTGAGGGTGTCCGTGCGGTACGCGCCGCCCTGGCTGAGGCCATGGCTCAGCCCTTCGCGCACCGCGCCGCCGGGGTAGAGCGCGACGTGGGCGGCCAGCCACGTCCCTTCCTTCACCATCCCCCAGATCCCGGCCCGGGTGCCGAACGTGCGCAACGCATAGCGACACGCGCCCGCCAGCTCGACCGACCGGTCCATGGGTAAACGGTAGGTGAAGGTGGCTCTTCGTGCGCGCCCGTCGTCGGGACGGACCGGCGGGCGCTCCCGAGGTGACAGCAGTCACCGGACCAGGCCAGAGCAGGTGCCGCTGCGGTGGCTAACCTCCCCTTAGGAGTCGCGGCGCAGCGGAGTGGAGAGCCAGTGGACCTGTACGAGTACCAGGCGAAGGACCTCTTCGCCGCCCACGGAGTGCCGGTGTTGCCGGGCAGGACGGTAGAAGACCCGGACGCGGCGGCGGCGGCAGCAGCGGAGCTGGGCACGGCGGTCGTCGTCAAAGCTCAGGTGAAGGTGGGCGGGCGCGGAAAGGCGGGCGGCGTCAAGCTCGCCGAGACCCCTGACGAGGCCCGGGAGAAGGCGGCGGGGATCCTCGGCCTGGACATCAAGGGCCACACGGTGCACCGCGTGCTCGTCACCGAGGCCAGTGACATCGCCGAGGAGTACTACTTCTCGTTCCTGCTCGACCGCGGCAACCGCACGTTCCTGGCCATGTGCTCGGCCGAGGGCGGCATGGAGATCGAGCAGCTCGCCGTCGAGCGGCCCGACGCGTTGGCACGCATCCCCGTCGACGCGATCGCGGGCGTCGACAAGGCCAAGGCCGCCGAGATCGTCGCGGCGGGCAAGCTCCCCGCCGCGGTGGCCGACCAGGCCGCCGACGTGATCGTCCGGCTGTGGGAGACGTTCGTCGCGGAGGACGCGACGCTGGTCGAGGTCAACCCGCTCGTCCGTGACCCGAAGGACCGGGTTCTCGCACTCGACGGCAAGGTGACCCTCGACGACAACGCCGCCTTCCGCCACCCCGCGCACGCCGACCTGGTCGACCAGGCCGCGGAGGACCCGCTCGAGGCCAAGGCGAAGGCCAAGCACCTCAACTACGTCAAGCTCGACGGCGAGGTCGGGATCATCGGCAACGGCGCGGGCCTGGTGATGTCCACCTTGGACGTCGTCGCCTACGCGGGCGAGAAGCACGGTGGGGTGAAGCCCGCCAACTTCCTGGACATCGGCGGCGGCGCGTCGGCGGCGGTCATGGCGGCCGGGCTCGACGTCGTCCTCGGCGACCCGGATGTGAAGAGCGTCTTCGTGAACGTCTTCGGCGGCATCACCGCGTGTGACGCGGTGGCCGACGGCATCGTCGAGGCGCTGAAGATCCTCGGTGACACCGCGACGAAGCCGCTGGTCGTGCGGCTCGACGGCAACAACGTGCTCGAGGGCCGCCGGATCCTCGACGAGGCGAACCACCCGCTCATCACCCAGGTGGACACGATGGACAACGCGGCCGACAAGGCCGCCGAACTTGCCGCGGCGGGGGCCTGACATGTCGATCTTCCTCAACGAGCACAGCAGGGTGATCGTCCAGGGCATCACCGGCGGCGAGGGCACCAAGCACTCGACGAAGATGCTGGCCGCGGGCACCAACATCGTCGGAGGGGTGAACGCGCGCAAGGCGGGCACCACCGTGACCCTCGGCGGCTCTGCCGACTATTCCAGGGACCTCACCGTCTTCGGCGGCGTCGAGGAGGCGATGAAGGAGACCGGCGCGGACACCTCGGTCGTCTTCGTGCCGCCCGCGTTCGCCAAGGACGCCGTCATCGAGGCGATCGACGCCGAGATCGGGCTGTGTGTCGTCATCACCGAGGGCATCCCGGTGCACGACTCGGCCTACTTCTGGGCGCACGCGTCCGCCAAGGGCGGCAGGACCCGCATCATCGGGCCGAACTGCCCCGGGATCATCAGCCCCGGCAAGTCCAACGCGGGCATCATCCCGGCCGACATCGCGGGTGCGGGCCCCATCGGCCTGGTCTCCAAGTCCGGCACGCTGACCTACCAGATGATGTACGAGCTGCGCGAGATCGGCTTCTCGAGCGCGATCGGCATCGGCGGCGACCCGATCATCGGGACCACGCACATCGACGCCATCGCCGCGTTCGAGGCCGACCCCGACACCAGGGCGATCGTGATGATCGGCGAGATCGGCGGCGACGCCGAGGAGCGCGCGGCGGCGTACATCCAGGCCAACGTGACCAAGCCGGTTGTCGGTTACGTGGCCGGGTTCACCGCGCCGGAGGGCAAGACGATGGGCCACGCGGGCGCGATCGTCTCCGGCTCGGCGGGCACCGCGCAGGCCAAGAAAGAGGCGCTGGAAGCGGCCGGGGTGAAGGTCGGCAAGACGCCGAGCGAGACCGCTGCCCTGATGCGCGAGTTGATCACTACAACTTAGCAACAACGGGGCGCCTCCTCGGCGTGTCGCACGGGTGGGTTAGCGTCTCCGGTCAATGCCGGAGGGGAGCCCACGATGACGCAGCAACCACAGGAGCCACCTGAGGCCTCCGATCGTGCCTCGGGGGCGCCTGTCGGTCCGCTCCGTCCGCTCGCGCTGACCGGTGCGGGCCTGGCTCTCGTGTTCTACCTGCTCGGCTTCGTGAGCGACGTCGGGACGACCGGCCTCGTCGGTGCTCTCGTGATCGGCGGCGGTCTGCTGGCAGGCACGGCCGCGCTGCCGAGCGTGGGACGCGTGCTGGCGCCCGCCGCCGTCGTGGCGGCCGTGGGCACCCTCGGCCTGCTGCAGGTCGTCGTTTCGAGCCGGGCAGGCGGCCTGCTGATCGGCGCCCTGGTCGTCGCGTTGCTGGAGACGGCCGTGGTCGCGGGGGCGCTGTTGATCGACGCGCGGGTGGTCGGGGGCGCGGCGAAACGCGCGACCCGCCAGGTCGACCACACCGCCACGCCGCCGCCGGACTGGTCGCCCGACCACGCGTGGCTCGGGCAGCACCCCGATCCGCCGGAGACCGCGAGCATCCGGCCGACGCGCGGCGCGGCGCCGTCGGACCTGACCATGACCTACAGTTCGCCGCCCGGTGCAGGCCCGCAGCAGTACGGCGCGCCGCTGGACAACACCGCGCTGATCGGCACCCCCACCCCGGCGCCGGTCGCCCGCGCCCTACCCGGGCCGTCCGGCGGCGCGCCCGCGTTCGGCCAGGCCGCCGCGGGGACGCCGGGGGCCGCGACCGAGGTCGTGCCCATGTACGGCCTGGCGGCCGCAGGCGTTGCGGAGCGTGGGCCCTCGGGTTCGGCGCACGCGGCGCCCGCGGACGCCCCGGTGCACGGCACGTCCGGTGCCCAAGCCATCAACGGGGCTTCGGTCGCCGAGCTCGGTCAGCCCAACTCGCCCTACAACACGGCCGTGGACGGCCAGGCTCAGGTGTTCGGCTTGTCCCAGCAGTCGGACTCGGCGACCGAACGCGGTCAGCCAGGGCAGGCGCACGGCGGGCCGGGGACTGCGTCCGGGTACGGCGTTGCGGGTGCGCCCTCGCCCGGCGTCGTCAACGGGCGCACGTCGGCGTCGGGCCCGTCGCACGCGGCGCCGGACGAGGAAGCTGCGCCGCAGTTCCGAGCGGCTGGTGCTGGTGCTGGTGCGCAGCGTGCTCCGGCAGGTCCGACGCCCGGCGCGGCCCCGCTTTACGGGTTGTCCGCGCCGGCTGCGCACGGCCCGTCGAATGCGGGCCCCGCCGGTTCTGGTCCGGCCCACGCCGCGCCGACCGGGTCGACGCCCGTACCTGCTGCGTACGGCTTGTCCGCGACCGCCGCGCCGACGTTGTCCGGTTCGCACCACGCCGGGCAGGGCGCGGCGGGGGATGTAGGCCTGGCCGTCCGCGGCTCCATCGTCCCCGGGTCGTCAGGGCCGGTGTCGTCAGGGCTGGGGTCCTCGGGGCCGCAATCCTCGGGGCCGGGATCTTCGGTTCCCGGCCCGAGGTCGGCTCCGACCTCGTCCGGCGCACATGCCGCCGCGGGTGACGCGCCGGGGTACGGCGGCCCGACGCAGGCCAACGGGGCACGCGTCCACCGGGGCGGCCCCACGGCCGCAGGCGACGCCGCGCCTGTCTACGGCCGGTCCGGATCCGGTGGGCCCGGCGGTCCGGCGCCTTCGGGTTCGGGTTCGGGTTCGCATCATGCTCCGACGCCGGGCGTTCGCGGGGACGCGGCCCCTTCCCCTCGGCCGGGTACCGCACCGGTCGGCCGTGAGGTGTCCGGGGAGACCGCGATCCCGATGTACGGCCTGCCCGGCTCGTCGAGTCCTGGTGCGCGCTCGGACTCGCCGAGCCGCGCGGACCGGGGCCGGTCGGACACGACCTCCGACACCACGGCCTTCCGCGCTCATCCCACGGGGACTGCCTCGGATGCGACGCCCGCCTTCGGTCACGCACCGACGGAAGGGGGCGACGTGACGATCATGGCGCCCCCCGGCAGGCCCGGCGCGGCCAACGGCTCGGCCCCACCCGCCGCGCCGACGCCCGAGTCGACCACACCGTCGGCCCCCTCAGGCAGGCACGGCTCGAGGAGGAAGGGTCGCCACGGCCAGCCCGACGAGGCCCCCGACTCGACCAGGGTGTTCCGGCCGGAGCGCTAAGCGCGCTGCAGGTCGCCCGGGGCTGGTCGGTGCTCGGGCGTGCGCTCCGCTCCGGGTGCGGAGCCGACCTCGGGGGTGCGCGGTCCGCGCTGGCGCGCGCACGGCATTCTCGCTGATGGGCGGCTCGCCGTCGCTCCGGCTCACCGGGATGTGTGGTTCGCGCGGCGTGCCTGCCCGGCTGGGAGCCGCTGCGCTGCGACCCTTGACCGGTGACCACTGTCGACGACTCGGCGCGGGTCGACCGCGCGGCGCCTGTCGAGGGCCTCGACCGGCTCCGGGTGCTGATCGCGTGCGCCATGGGCACCGTGCTGGTCAGTTACGCGGTGCTGGTGCCGGTGGTCGCGGTCGTCGTCATGACCGCAGGCGGCGCGTTGACGGCGGACGGAGCCTTCGCCGCCGGGATACCGCTGTGGCTCGCCGCGCACCAGATCCCGCTCGCGCTGGAAGGTCAACCGCTGAGCGTGCTGCCGCTGGCGCCCACCGCGGCGGTGATCGCGATCGCGCAGTTCGGGGCCCACTGGGCGGCGCGCAGGTTGGGCGGCCGGTTCCACGTCGACGCGGGTCCCGTACTGGCTTCCATCGCAGGCGGCCACGCCGCGGTCGCCGTACTGGGTAGTGCACTGCTTCCCCGTGCGACAGAGGTGGCTGCTGCACCGTGGGCGGCGCTGGTGGGTGGCGGCCTCGTCGCCGGGACCGGCGCGGCCATCGGTGTGCTGCGCGCCTGCGGGCTGCCGCCCGAGTGGGAGCTGCGGGTGCCGCGCTGGGCCCGCGTGGGCGTCCGCGGCGCGGCTGTCGCGCTGGTCGCGTTGCTGGGCGTGGGCGCGTTGCTGGTGCTGGTCGCGCTGGTGCTCGGCAGCTCGGCTGTCGCGGACTCCTACCGGGTGATCGCTCCCGGCTTCGGCGCGGCTGTCGGGCTGACGGTGCTGGTCGTGGCCTACCTGCCGAACGCCGTCGTCGGCGGCATGAGCTGGGCACTGGGCCCCGGCGTCGGCGTCGGGTCGGCCACGACGTCGCCGTTCGGTGCGTTCCCCGGCCAGCCGTCCGGCTTCCCGCTGCTGGCGGCCCTGCCCTCGGCCACCCCGCCTGCGTGGGCGCTCTCGGTGTTGCTGCTGCCGGTGGCCGCAGGCGTGGCAGGTGGGCTGACCTGCCGCCGGTCCCTCCCCGGCCCCGCTCGCCTGCCCGGCGCGGCCACCGCGACCCTGCTCATCGCCGCGGCGACGGCGTTGCTGTCCGAGCTGGCGGGTGGCCGACTCGCGGCGGGCGCGTTCGACCCGGTGCAAGTGCCCGTCGGCCTGGTCGTGCCCGCCACCCTGCTGCTGGTGGCCGTGCCGATGCTGGTGGTGGCGAGCCTGCCAGGTCGCGGGGCGGCGGCCGATGCCGATGCCGATGCCGACGAGAACCATGATGACCGCAACAACCGAGGCAAGGACAACCGCGTGAAGAACGACGGCCGCAAGAACGGTGGCCTGAAGAACGACGGCGGCGGGAGCGACCTCGACCGCGCAGGCGAGAGCGACAGCGCTGATGAGGTCGGCGCTGATGAGGTCGGCAAGGTCGGCGGCGATGGCGCAGACGACGTCGTTGAGGACCTCGACGCAGACGGCGATCGCGCAGGCGAGAACGACCGGGGCGGCGATGCCGACCTCGGCGGCGGCCGCGAGGGCGCGGGCCAGATCAGCACGGGCGAGCGCATTGGCGATGGCGACGGCGTTCGCGAGGACGGCCGCCAGGGCGCTGAGGCCGACAAGAACGGCGCCCCCGCCGCGAACGCCCGCGCTGAGACGGACCGGACCGTTGAGACGGACCGGACCGTTGAGACTGACCGGGGCGCCGACGATGACCGGGCCGCCGAGAACACGCCGGGCGTCGGGAACGGGCCGGGTGTCGAGACTGACCGGGGCGCGGACGATGACGGGGCTGCCGAGGACGACCGGGGTGTCGAGACTGACCGGGGCGCCGACGATGACGGGGCTGCCGAGGACGACCGGGGCATCGAGACTGACCGGCGCGCCGAGAACGACCGGGGCGTTGACGATGACCGGGCCGCCGACAACGACCGCGCCGTCGGGGTTGGCCGGGGCGCCAAGGCTGACCGGGCCGCCGAGAACGAGCCGGACGTCGAGAACGGGCGAGGTGTCGAGAACGACCAGGCCGTCGAGGCTGACCGGGCCCCCGAGAACGAGCCGGACGTCGAGAACGGTCGGAGCGGCGAGAACGGTCGGGGCAAGGGCCGCTGGCGGGGGCTGCGCCTGCGCAGCGGCAAGCCCAGTGGTGTCGACGTCACGGGCGGGAAGCGGCGCCCCCCCAGCTGGGACCGCGAGGTTCGGGTAGACCCCCGCCAGGCCCCGCCCCCGCCGGACCCGGCGCCCTCCGCGACACCGCCCAAGCCGAAGACGGTGGCGGAGCTCGTCGCGCTGAAGGAGCGCCAGCGGGCAGAAGCCCAGGAGTAGCGCTCAAGGTCGATACGAGTGGGGTTTGCGCGAACCGCAACCCGCGTGGCGTCGATCTCGGCTGCAGCATCCGCGCCCGTCAACCCGGGCAGAGGACCCTCCGCCGCACCCGGCGGGGCACACCGGAGCTGACTCCAGCCCGAATGCCCGCGCTCGACCGGAACACATCCGCTTCGGCGTCGAGCGAACCGCCGTAGTGTTCACCGCAGCCGCACAGGGAGCTGTCGGTTTGACCGCCGCAACCGGGGTTCGGGGCGCCGCCTACGCTGGTGGGGTCCCCGCACCACCTGCCGAGGAGTCGCGCGCTTGCCCCCGTCCTACCGGGTTGAGGTTCCCGTGCCCGCCCGGGTCGTGGTGCTCGTCTCCGGCTCGGGCACCCTGCTGCAGGCGTTGCTCGACGCCTCCGCGCAGCCCGACTACCCGGCCCGCGTGGTGGGCGTCGGCGCCGACCGCCCCGATATCGGGGGGCTCGCCAGGGCAGAGCGGGCCGGGGTTCCCGCGTTCCACCTGCGGGTCGCGGACTTCGCCGAGCGCGCCGCGTGGGACGCCGCCTTTGCTAAAGCCGTTGTCGAGCATCGACCCGACCTCGTCGTCAGCGCCGGGTTCATGAAGATCCTCGGAGCGGGCTTCCGGGAGGCACTCGGCGCGCCGATGATCAACACACATCCCGCGCTGCTCCCGTCGTTCCCCGGCACGCACGGCCCCGCCGATGCGCTGGCGTACGGCGTGAAGATCACCGGGGCCACCGTGCACCTCGTCGACGACGGAGTGGACACCGGCCCGGTGCTCGCCCAGGCCGCCGTGCCTGTGGAGCCCGGCGACGACGTGCAGCGCCTGCACGAACGCATCAAGATCGAGGAGCGGCGGTTGCTCGTGGCGACCGTCGCCGCGCTGGCCCGCTACGGGGCCACCGTCAACGGCCGAGAGGTGACCATCCCGTGACTCCCCCGAGCGTGCCGACCGACCCTCGGCGCAGGCCCGTCAAGCGTGCCCTGATCAGCGTCTACGACAAGACCGGACTCTCGGAGTTGGCCACCGGGCTGCACGCGCTCGGCGTCGAGATCGTCTCCACGGGGTCCACCGCCCAGCGGATCGCCGACGCCGGGGTACCGGTCACGCCGGTGGAGGAGCTGACGGGCTTCCCCGAGTGCCTGGACGGGCGGGTCAAGACGCTGCACCCACGCGTGCACGCCGGGCTGCTCGCCGACACGCGCAAACCAGAGCACCTCGCCCAGCTCGACGAGCTCGGCATCGCTCCGTTCGAGCTGCTGGTGAGCAACCTCTACCCGTTCACGGCCACGGTCGCGTCCGGTGCGGCGCCGGACGAGTGCGTCGAACAGATCGACATCGGCGGCCCGGCGATGGTCAGGGCGTCGGCGAAGAACCACGACAGCGTCGCGGTCGTGGTCGATCCCGCGCGCTACGACGAGGTGCTGCAGAGCGTCAAGGAGGGCGGCTTCACACTCGCCGACCGGCGGCGCCTCGCTGTTGCCGCGTTCCGGCACACGGCGACCTACGACGTAGCCGTGGCGTCGTGGATGGGCAGCGTGCTGGCGCCCGACGGGGACCCGTTCCCCGGCTGGGTCGCGGGCACCTGGGACCGGCAGGCCGACCTGCGCTACGGCGAGAACCCGCACCAGGCCGCCGCGCTCTACGTCTCCGGCGCGCCCGGTATCGCCGCCGCGGACCAGCTGCACGGCAAGGAGATGTCCTACAACAACTACGTCGACGCCGACGCCGCCTGGCGGGCCGCGCACGACCAGGGCGACGTCCCGTGCGTGGCCGTGGTCAAGCACGCCAACCCGTGCGGCATCGCGATCGGCGCCGACGTTGCGGAGGCCCACCGCAAGGCCCACGCCACCGATCCGACCAGCGCGTTCGGCGGCGTGATCGCGGTGAACGGCGAGGTGAGCGTGGCCCTCGCGGAGCAGGTCGCAGAAATCTTTACCGAGGTGCTGGTGGCGCCCGCCTACGCCGAGGGCGCGCTGGAGGTGCTCACGGGACGGAAGAACCTGCGGGTGCTGCAGCTGCCGGTCGCACCCCCGCGTGGTGGCGCCGAGCTGCGGCCGGTGTCGGGCGGGCTGCTGATGCAGCAGCGTGACGCCGTGGACGCGCCGGGGGACGACCCCGCGAACTGGACCCTCGCCACCGGCGAACCGGTCGGCGACGACGTCCTCGCCGACCTCGCCTTCGCCTGGCGCGCCTGCCGGTCGGTGAAGTCGAACGCGATCCTGCTGGCCGCAGGCGGGGCCGCGGTCGGCGTGGGGATGGGGCAGGTCAACCGGGTGGACGCCGCGCGGCTCGCGGTGCAGCGGGCAGGCGAGCGCGCGCGGGGCTCGGTGGCCGCGTCCGACGCCTACTTCCCCTTCCCCGACGGTTTGCAGGTGCTGCTCGACGCCGGAGTGCGCGCGGTGGTGCAGCCCGGCGGCTCGGTGCGCGACCCGTTGTCGATCGAGGCCGCGCAGGCGGCGGGGGTCGCGATGTACCTGACGGGCACCCGCCACTTCGCCCACTGACGGCCACTGCGCACCTCCACGGGTGTGACTCCTCCGATCGGGGAGTCCCGCTGGGCCGCCGTGTGCGCTACTCTTCGAACATTGGTTCGATCCGCCGTCTCCCCGCGGCGCTACACCGGGGGAGGGGTGTGTCGTGGGCGACGCGGCGGCCAAGCTGGAGCTGGCCCGCGGGTTGTTGCGGCGGGCGGAGGATCGCGCGGGCCGGGCAACACCCTGGACCGAGGGGCACGGGTCGGTGGCC
>DASWUV010000002.1:0-2339 GCA_036401495.1 Pseudonocardia sp.
CGACAAGGACTACATCGTCCGCGACGGGCAGGTCCTGATCGTCGACGAGTTCACCGGGCGCGTGCTCGTCGGCCGTCGCTACAACGAGGGCATGCACCAGGCCATCGAGGCCAAGGAAGGGGTGGAGGTGCAGGCGGAGAACCAGACGCTGGCCACCATCACCCTGCAGAACTACTTCCGCCTCTACACCAAGCTCGCGGGCATGACCGGCACCGCGCAGACGGAAGCGGCCGAGCTGCACCAGATCTACAAGCTGGGTGTCCTGCCGATCCCGACGAATATGCCGATGGTCCGCAAGGACCAGCCGGACCTGATCTACAAGACCGAGACGGCGAAGTTCGAGGCGGTCGCCGACGACATCGCCGAGAAGCACGCCAAGGGCCAGCCGGTGCTGGTCGGCACCACGAGCGTGGAGAAGTCGGAGTACCTGTCCAAGCTGCTCGTGCAACGGCAGGTGCCCCACGAGGTGCTCAACGCCAAGCAGCACGAGCGTGAGGCGGCGATCGTCGCGCAGGCAGGCCACGCGGGCGCGGTCACCGTGGCCACCAACATGGCCGGGCGCGGCACCGACATCATGCTGGGCGGCAACCCGGACTTCCTCGCCGACGTCGAGCTGCGGGAGAACGGGCTGGACCCCGTGGAGACGCGCGAGGCGTACGAGGCCGCGTGGGACGACGCGCTGGACAGGATGAAGGCGCAGGTCAGGGCCGAGGCCGAAGAAGTGAAGGACGCGGGCGGGCTGTACGTGCTGGGCACCGAGCGGCACGAGTCGCGGCGCATCGACAACCAGCTTCGCGGGCGCTCGGGCCGTCAGGGCGACCCCGGCGAGTCGCGGTTCTACCTCTCGCTCGGCGACGAGCTCATGCGGCGCTTCAACGGCGCGGCCGTCGAGTCGATCATGACGCGGCTCAAGGTGCCGGAGGACGTGCCGATCGAGGCGGGCATGGTCACCAAGGCCATCCGCAGCGCGCAGACGCAGGTCGAGCAGCAGAACTTCGAGATCCGCAAGAACGTGCTCAAGTACGACGAGGTGCTCAACAAGCAGCGCACCGTCATCTACGGCGAGCGGCGACTCGTGCTCGCGGGCGAGAACATCAAAGAGCAGATCGAGAACATGCTCACCGACGTCGTCACCGCTTACGTCGACGGCGAGACGTCCAACGGCTACGCCGAGGACTGGAACCTCGACAAGCTGTGGACGGCGTTGCGCGCCCTGTACCCGGTCGGGATCCGCTGGCAGACGGTCGCGGGCGACGACGACGGTGACGATCGGGGGGCCCACGACGACCTCACCAGGGACACGCTGTTGAACGCGGTCCTGGCCGACGCCCGCGACGCCTACGCCCGGCGCGAGGCCGAGATCGACGAGCTGCTGGCCGTGCAGGGCGGGATGCGCGAGCTGGAGCGGCAGATGCTGCTGCAGGTCATGGACCGCAAGTGGCGCGAGCACCTCTACGAGATGGACTACCTCAAGGAGGGCATCGGCCTGCGCGCGATGGCCCAGCGCGACCCGCTGATCGAGTACCAGCGCGAGGGCTTCGACATGTTCGCCGCGATGCTGGACGGCATCAAGGAGGAGACGGTCAGCCTGCTGTTCCACGTGCAGGTGCAGGTGGTGCCCGCCGAGGCCGCACCGGCCGACGCAGGCTCTATCGATGCAGGCTCGGCCGCCGCCGCACCGACCGCCGCCGCACCGGCAGGCGCCGCACCGGTCGGCGCCGCGCCCCGGCAGGTGCCCGCCGAGGTGGCGGCAGCGCCGAGGCAGCAGGCGGGCGTCGGGCAGCACCGCAGGGCGGCCCCCCCGGCGCCCCCGGCCACCTCGCCGGACGCGGAGACCACCGGTGTCCTGCCTGCGGTGTTCGGCAACGCCGCGCCCACGGAGTTGAGCTACAGCGGCCCCGACGAGGACGGCACCGCCACGCGCACCGGCGCCCCGGCGGGCAACGGCAGGGCGGGCCGCTCGGCGAAGGCGTCGGAGCCCTCGCGCAACCGGCCCTGCCCGTGCGGGTCGGGGCGCAAGTACAAGCAGTGCCACGGGTCGCCGACGGCCGCGCGCCCCTGACCCACCTGCTCTGCGCGGGTCGGCCGGGTCGGGTCACGCCAGGCGCAGGACCGTGCAACACCACGCCTGCCCGCGCCGCTCGAAGCGGGCCGCGAGCGCGCGGACGCGCCCGTCGATCCGGCAGACCGCGGCCACCTCGGCGGCGTCGGGGTGCGGCAGGAACACCCGCAGCCGCAGCACCCGCGACGGCGCGCCCGGCCGCTTGCGGGCCGCCTCGGCCCGCCAGTACCCGAGCGGGTTCGTGTCCAGGCGGGAATCGAGCTGGTCGGGCGCTCGG
>DASWUV010000003.1:0-2223 GCA_036401495.1 Pseudonocardia sp.
CTCAGCAGGCGCTGCGGCTGCGGCGCCCGCCGTGGTCACCGACCCGGTGACCTTCGTCCAGCGCTACTACGCCCTGCTCCCGAACAACACCGACGCGGCGTTCGCGCTACTCGGGCCGCGGGCGCGCAGCGAAGCAGGCGGCGCGTCGGGATTCATCAGCTTCTATGCCCGCATGGCCTCGGTGACCCTACAGAATCCCCGCCTGGTCGGCGCCAACACCGTCGATGGAACGGTCCGCTTCGTGCAGAAGAACGGAATCGTCAGCAATGAGCCCTACAGTTTCTTCCTGACAACGGACGGCTCCGGGAAGATGATTATCGAATCGTTCAGCAGGCTGTAGATCTCCTTCACGTTGTCTACGGGTCAGGTGGGCCGTGGTTGCTTCGCCGCATCGGGCGGCGCTGTCGTGCTGACGGCGTAGTCCGGCTGCGTCGTTCGGCTGCACGACGCCATTTGTTTACGATTCGGTCGACAAAGGGTACTTGCAGGCGGGGCCGCAAACCGCTCGCGGAATCGCGCCCGTCATCCAGATCGCTACTGACCCTGCGGGAGAACACAGTGTCTCTGTTCAAGTACGTCGTCGCGGCCGCTGCAGGCTACTACCTCGGCCAGCCCAGTGGTCGCAGGCAAATTCAACGCCTTCGCGGGCAGGCGACCGAGCTGGTCCACAGCCCGCAAGCAACGCAGCTCAAGGAGCGCGGCTGGGACATCGCCGGAGATCGCGTGTCCAGCGCGATCAACCTGGTTCGGCGCAAGCGCAGGAACGGTTCGGCAGCGGACCTGGACGCGGGCGCCACGGCGACCGACCGGCTGTCGAACGGCGCGCCCGGGTCGGGCACGGAGACCGGATTCAGCGGCCGCACCGTCGCGGAGGACACCCAGGCCGTCCGGACGGGGATCACGCCGCCGACGCCCGTAGGCCGCCTCACCGACGCGGACGCCACCGACGGGCTCTGAGTGCCTGTCGGTCGGCGAACCGCGGCGTGGGTTCCGGCATTTCAGCTGCGGGTCGACCACACGGCGTAGAGCGGATCGCGCCGGTCAACCGGCGTACGCCGTTGTGCGGTCGCAGGCCCGAAGCGTTCCGACAACGCGAAGTAGCGGCGCACGATGGCGACGTGGCCCTCGTCGTCGGTCTCCAGCCATCCACGGATGGCTTTGGTGGGGAAGCAGCGGTTGGAGAACGTGATGACCAGTCGTCCTCCCGGCCGTAGGACCCTGGCCACCTCGCGGAACACCGCGATCGGGTCGACGAGGTAGTCGACCGAGACGCAGCAGGTGACGTCGTCGAAGACGGCGTCGTCGAAGGGCAGGGTCGGGTCGGTGTTGAGGTCGTGGACGACGTAGGCGGCGAGGGCCGGGTTGGCGGCGAGTTCGACGGCGTTCATGCCGAGGCCGACGAGGCGCCGCGGCGGGCGTGGGAAGTGCGACACCCACGACGACATGAGGTCGAGGACGTCGCCGTCGATGTCCAGCTCGTCGTAGAGGGTGCCGACCGCGGCGATCGCGCCGTCGTCGATGTGGGTGACGAGCCGCGGCGGCGCGTAGAAGTCGGTGTCGGTCGACGGGTCGACGCGGTCGAAGAAGCCGCGGGGAAAGTCCGGGTCTGACACCTCGCCCACGCTAGGGCAACGGCTACGTCGTCACCTCGCGGACAGCCGACCGGGCGGCGCAGCTGTTCGACGCCCGCGACTTCACCGGCTCGACCGTCGCCAGCTCCGACAGGGGGCGCTCGTCGACCTCGAGCGCCGGGACGGCCGCCCACGCCGCCACCGCGGCCTGCGTGGTGCGGACGGCATCGCCCAGGTAATCGTCGGCGGCCACGGCACGGTCGGCGAGCCCGTCGGCGCGGTGGGCCAGCAGCTCGGGCAGCGTCTCGGTCAGCGTGCTGCGGGTGGCGCGGGCCCGGGTCGCCGCTTCGTAGACCACGTCGTGGGCGTGCTCACGCCCCAGGACCGGCGCCAGGGCGATCATCTGTGCCTCGGCCATGACCAGCCCACCGTCGAGAGCGAGGTTGGCGCGCATCCGGTCCGGATCCACGCGCATGCCCTCCACCAGGGTGGTCGCCTCGTGGACCGCGGTCCCGGCCAGGACGGCGAGCTGGGGCAGGACCTGCCACTCGACCTGCCACTCGCCCGCGGCCCGTTCGTGACCGGCCTCCTGGATGCGCAGCAGCGCGGAGGCCAACGCGCCTGCGGTCCCGGCGGCGCCCAGGATGAGCTC
>DASWUV010000004.1:0-26009 GCA_036401495.1 Pseudonocardia sp.
GAGGGCAGGTCACCCACGTGTTACTCACCCGTTCGCCACTCACCCACCCAAAGGCAGGCGCGTTCGACTTGCATGTGTTAAGCACGCCGCCAGCGTTCGTCCTGAGCCAGGATCAAACTCTCCAACAAAACCCTGACAAAACCATCCCAAAAAAAGGACAGCAAAAACAAAACTGGCACAAAAACAACCAGAAAAAACAAGCTCGACACACTGTTGAGTTCTCAAAAGACACCCGCACACCATTGCTCGCCGCTAGACGAGCTCCGGAGCGGAGGTTCCACCATACCTCGCGGATCTGGCGGAGTGGCCAGCTGGCCTGTTGACCGGGCCCTCGACGGGGCTCGTTCTGTCCGGCTCGCGCTGACCTGATCTAAGTTACGCCTCGGCTCTCAGTATCGTCAAACCGACCCCCTGACTACCGCGTGACCAGGGCGAACCTGGTCCAGCTACGGTCGCGGCGTGAGCATCGCACTGCGCCTGGACGGCGCTTCCGGCACCGGCCTGGCCACCTTCGCAGAGGACGGGGCGGTCCTCGACACGTGGTTCCCCGCGCCCGCGCTCGGACCGGACGCCGCCGACGTCTCGCAGGACCTCGCGCCCATGGCCGGTCCGGACGCGGCACGCGGCGTGACGACGGCGGTCGTGCGCACCACCGTTGCGTCGCTCGTCGATCCCCCCGCCGATGCCCACGACGCCTACCTTCGGCTGCATCTGCTCTCCCACCGGCTGATCGCGCCGCGCGAGGCCAACCTCGACGGCATCTTCGGGTTGCTCGCGAACGTCGTGTGGACCGACCGCGGGCCGTGCGCGGTGGCCGGGTTCGACCGGGTCCGGATCGGGCTGCGCGCGAGCGGGCCCGTGACCGTGCTCGGGGTGGACAAGTTTCCCCGGATGGTGGACTACGTGCTGCCCACCGGCGTCCGCGTCGCCGACGCCGATCGGGTCCGGCTCGGCGCCCACCTCGCCGAGGGCACCACCGTCATGCACGAGGGCTTCGTCAACTACAACGCGGGCACGCTGGGCGCGTCGATGGTCGAGGGCCGGATCTCGGCAGGCGTCGTCGTCGGCGACGGCTCGGATGTCGGCGGCGGCGCGTCGATCATGGGCACGCTCTCCGGCGGCGGCACGGAGGTCATCTCGATCGGGCGCCGCTGCCTGCTGGGCGCGAACTCGGGCATCGGCATCCCCCTCGGCGACGACTGCATCGTCGAGGCAGGCCTCTACCTGACGTCCGGAACCAAGGTCACCAAGCCGGACGGCAGCATCACGGCCGCCCGGTCGTTGGCGGGCCAGAACGGGATGTTGTTCCGGCGCAACTCCCTGTCAGGCGCGGTCGAGGTGCTCCCCAGGGCCGGTGTCGGCGTGGCGCTGAACGCGGCGCTGCACGCGAACTGAGGACGCGCGGCTCAGCGGTCCCCGATCGCCAGTATCGCGCAACCTTGCACGAGACCCGCGACGAGCAGCACCGCGATCGCCGCGCTGAAGCCACCGGTCGCGTCGATCAGCACGCCCATCAGCAACGGGCCGAGCCCTGCGCTCGTGTAGCCGACGCCGAGGGCGAGGCCACTCGTCGCCGCACTGGCCGCGCCGTCCGGCGCGCGCCACGCGATCGCCGTCAGCCCCATGGGGAACCCGGCTCCGACCCCGACCCCCATGAGCGCGGCCCACACCCACGGCCCGACGGCGGGCGGCAGCGGCAGCAGCAGCGCACCGAGCGTGCCCGCGAGGCCGCAGAGCAGCGTGAGCCCCGCCCAGAACCGCCACCGCCTGCGCCGCTCGGCCAGCATCGGGACGAACAGCGCGGCCGGAATCTGCGCAACGCTCCACACGGCCAACAGCAGCCCGGCGCGGGCGGGCGGGAAGCCCAGCCCCTGGTAGTAGGGCGCGAGCCAGGTGAGCCAGCCGTAGAACATCAGCGAGGTCCCGGCCTGGTAGCAGGCCACGAGCAGGGCGAACGGGTTTCGCCACGGCAGCGGCGTGCGGACCGGGGCCTGCGCCGCGGGGATGCGGCGCGCGATCACGGTCCACACCGCCGTCGCGAGCACCGCGGGAACTGCCCACACGGCCAGCGAGAACGACCAGCCGCCGAGCGCAGCGGCCAGCGGCACGGCGACCGCGCTGGCGATCGTCGCGCCGAACATCATCGCCACGACGTAGCCGCCGGTCGCCGCGCCCGCCCGCTCCGCGAGGTGTTCCTTGACCACCCCCGCGATCAGCACGCCCGCCAGGCCGATGCCGAGCCCGACGACGAGACTTCCCCCGATCAAGGGCAGCAGCGCGGGAATCGCCCTGATCAGGCTGCCCGCGGCGACCAGCCCGACCGCGAAGCCCAGCGTCCGCTCCCGCCCGCCGCGCACGCTGACGGCGGGCCCCGCGAACGAGCCGACGGCCATCATCAGCACCGCCCCGGCCTGGACCAGGCCTGCCACGCCTGCCGACACCCCCAGCTGGGCCCGCGCGGTCTCGAGCAGCGGCGGGTAGCCCGCGAGCGCGGCGCGCAGGTTGGCGGCGACCGCCAGGATGCCCAGCAGCACAACCGCGGGGCGGACCCGTGGTCGCGACGGGGCGGATCCGCCCGTCACCTGTCGGCCAAGAGCCGGGGATCGACCCGACGCCGCACCCCGCACCGCAGCCGGGCGGCGGCCGGGGTCACGATGGCGCGAGGCGCCGGGCTGCCGTCTCGATCCGCTCGTCGGATGCGGTCAATGCGACGCGGACGTGCTGCCCGCCCGCCGGACCGTAGAACTCCCCCGGTGCCACCAACACACCTTCTGTCGCGAAGCGCCGTACCGTCAACCGCCCCGGTTCTCCCGCGGTCGCCCAGAGGTACAGCCCGGCAGCGGAGTGCTCGACGGTCAGGCCCGCCTTCTCCAGCGCGGGGCGCAGTACGGCGCGACGCCGCTCGTACACCGCGGCCTGCGCCGCCACGTGCGCGTCGTCCGACGCGGCCGCGGCCATCGCCGCCTGCACGGGGTGCGCAACGATCATGCCTGCGTGCTTGCGGACCTCCAACAGGCTCGCGACCAGCGCCGGATCGCCCGCCACGAAACCGGCGCGGTAGCCCGCGAGGTTGGAAGACTTCGACATCGAGTGCACGGCGAGCAGGCCCTCGTGCGAGCCGCCGCAGATGTCCGGGTGCAGGACGGAGACGGCGCCGGTGTCGCCCGCCAGCGACAGGTAGCACTCGTCCGACGCGACGACCGTGCCCCGCTCCCTGGCCCACGCGACGACCTTGCGCAAGTGGTCAGGCGGGAGAACCCGGCCGGTCGGGTTCGACGGTGAGTTCAGCCACACGAGGCCCACCCGACGCGGCCCGAGCGTGATGGTCGAGTCCGAGCGGACGTAGGACGCGCGCGCCAGCAACGCCCCCACCTCGTAGGTCGGGTAGGCGAGCTCGGGGAGCACGACGGTGTCGCCGGGGCCGAGCCCCAGCAGCGTCGGCAGCCAGGCCACGAACTCCTTGGAGCCGATCGTCGGCAGGATCGCGGCCGGGTCGACCGACACCCCGAAGCGGCGGGCCAGCGCGCCCGCGATCGCCGCCCGCAGCTCAGCGGTCCCGTGCGTCGTCGGGTACCCCGGCTCCTCGGCCGCCGGTCCCGCCAGCGCCGCGCGGATGAACGGCGGGACGGGATCGACGGGCGTGCCGACGGAAAGATCGACGATGCCATCGGCGTGGGCGCTCGCCTGCGCCTTGTCTGCGGCCAGCGAGTCCCAGGGGAAGTCCGGGAGCGCGGCGTCCCTCACTCGTCGTGCTGCTGCGGAGGCAAGCTCGCCGCGGGCTCGACGTCACGGTCGATCTTGCCGACCTTCGACGCACCACCCGGCGAGCCCAGGTCGTCGAAGAAGTCGACGTTGGCCTTCGTGTAGGGGGCCCACTGCTCGGGCACGTCGTCCTCGTAGTAGATCGCCTCGACGGGGCAGACCGGCTCACATGCGCCGCAGTCGACACACTCGTCGGGGTGGATGTACAGCATCCGGGCGCCCTCGTAGATGCAATCCACCGGACACTCTTCGATACACGCCTTGTCGAGCAGGTCGACGCAGGGCTCGGCGATCACGTAGGTCACGGGTGGGCCATCCTCCACAAGCGCTTACAGAGACGTCGCACAGTATGTATCGCGAGGTGATTCATGGGGCAGTCGGGGCGGTGTGACGCGGAGAACGCAGCAGAGGTCGAGACGCTGATCGGACGGCGTGTCGTCGTGCGCCACCGGGTCGGGGAGAAACTGTCCGACGCCGTCGGCGAGCTGGGCGTCGAGGGCGCGGACCTGATCGTGCAGACCCGTCGCGGGCCGGTCAGAGTGCGGCGGTCGGCGGTGACGGCCGTGCGCGCCGTGCCACCCCCCGTGCCGCGCCGGGCGTCGCTTTCCGCGATCGCCCGGCTCGAGGAGCTGTGCGCCGACGCGTGGCCCGCGCTCGTCGAGGAACAGTTGGGCGCCTGGCGGCTGCGGGCCGCGGGCGGCTACACCGGGCGGGCCAACGCGGCGCTGGCGATCGGCGACCCCGGGATGCCCACCGGCGCCGCACTGGACGCCGTGCGCGCCTTCGCCGACCGACACGGGATCCGACCGCGCGCTCAGGTGCCGATGGGCTCGCCGTGGGACCGGACCGTCGCCGCGCACGGCTGGGTGCTCGACGAGGGCCACGCGGCAGGGGCGGTGGTGTCCGTACAGGTGGCGGACCTGGGAGAGCTCGCCGAGCTCGTCCCCGCGCCGGAGCCGTGCGCCGCGGCGGGCCCCGAGGACGCGTGGTGGCACCTCGTGCTCGGGCGCCGACCGCCGTCTGCCGCGCAACGCCACGTCCTGGCGAGCCCGCGGGCGGCTGGTTTCCTCCTGCTGCGCGACGAGGCGGGAGTGGCCGTGGCGGCAGGCCGCGCAGTCGTCGTCGACGATCACGTGCACCTGTCCGTGCTGACCGTCGACCCCACGGTCCGCCGCCGCGGGCACGGCACCCGGCTGCTGGCGGGCGCCGCGGCGTGGGGGCGCGAGCGGGGCGCGCGCTGGGCCGTCCTGCAGGTGGCGGTGCACAACACCCCGGCGCTGCGGCTCTACGCCCGTACCGGCTGGACCGAGCACCACCGCTACCGCTACCTCGTGCCGGACTGACCGGACCGGCCCACCCGGCGCAGGCCCCACAGACTCGCTCCCACGCCCCCGACGAACAGCAGCAACGACTGCCAGGTGCCCGGCAGCAGCACGTCGCCGCCGGGCCCGGCGAGGCCCAGCACCCCCACCGTGGCGAACCAGGCGAAGGCAGGCAGCCCGGCCGACCTGCGGTCGATCTCCCCGGCCCGCAGGACGAGCCACGGCAGCACCGCGACCGTCAGCAGCACCCCGATCGGCGCGGGCACGGCCCCGAAGTAGAGCGGGGTGAACGCGAGCCCGACGCCGCCGACCAGAACTCCGTCGAGCGTGAGCACGGCCAGCGCGCCTGCCCCGTGGCCCGCCCCGTCCTCCGACTCAGCCATTGCCGTCTCCGAACAGCCCGCGGCTGCTTCGCCCGTCCGCCGCGATGTACTCCTCGACGTCGAGGATCGGTTGGGCGACGAGGTTGCTCATGGCGAAAGTCTGCTCGTCCGGCGCGACGAGCACCTGCGTGGCGTGCGCCCGCATCGCCGCGATCCGCCGGGCCCGCTGCCCGCGAACGTCCAGCCGGGTGGTGATCGTGGCGTCGGGGACGGCGGGCAGCTCGTCGCAATCCGGAATGCGGAACGGTGAGCCGCGCAGCCCGGCCAGCCCCGCGTCGAGGCTGCCCCGGCCGATGACGGCGAACATCAGCCGCGCAGGCACCGCGGCCAGCGCAGCCGCGGTGACGTCGTGCGCCCGCACGTGGTCGGGATGGCCGTACGTGCCGTCGGCCGCGTAGGTGACGACGACGTCGGGCCGCACGTCCGCCAGCACCGCGGCGAGCAGGTCGACCTCCTCCGCGAACGCCTCGGGTGCGGCGAACGCGCGAGGGTGCAACACCGGCAGCGGAGCGGCCCGCACGCCGTGCCCCGCCAACGCCATGCCCGAGTCCCGGAAGCGGCCCGCGCCCCCGAGGAACCTGCGGTCGGTGACGCCGAGCGCGGCACAGGCGGCGTCCAGCTCCGCGATCCGGTAGCCGCCGAGCTGGTCGGACTCCCCCGCCGCGAGCAGTCGCAGCTCCGGCGGGATGACTTCGCCTTCCTCGCCGAGCGTGCAGGTCACGAGCGTCACCGAGGTGTCCGGCGCGGCGGCGTAGAGCGCCAGCGCACCGCCGGTGAACAGCGTCTCGTCGTCCGGGTGCGCGTGGACGAACAGCAGCTTCCCGCTCAGTTGAGCCGCACTCTCGGGTCGAGCACCGCATAGCCGACGTCGACGACGATGTTGGCGACCACGACCGCGACCGTACCGAGCAGCACGACGCCGATAATCACGGGCTGGTCCTGCTGGGTGATCGCGACGACCGCGGTGCGCCCGATGCCGTCGATGGAGAACACCGTCTCGGTGACGATGACCCCGCTCAGCAGGGTGGCGACGTCGATGCCGAACTGGGTGACCACGGGCGTCAACGCGCTGCGCAGCCCGTGGCGGAGCACCACCCGCCGCTCCGAGATGCCCTTGGACCGCGCGGTGCGGATGTAGTCCTCACCGAGCACCTCCAGCATCGACGTCCGGGTCAGCCGGGTATAGGCCGCCGCGGAGACCAGCGCCACGGTGATCCACGGCAGGATCAGGTGCTGCACCCAGCCGCCGAAGCTCGTCGAGAGGTCGACGTAACCCCCGGCGGGGAAGATCCGGATGCCGACGAGGGTGAGCTGGAAGTACAGGTAGTACAGCAGCAGCAGGCCGAGCAGGAACGTCGGCATCGAGTAGAAGAACAGCGCGAACACCGTCAGGCCGCGATCGGTGAACGAACGCGGGCGCACCGCGGAGAGCACGCCGTTGCTGACGCCGAGCAGCATCCAGATGACCGCGGCGCCGACCGCGATCGACACCGTCTTCGGCAGCGCATCCGCGATGATCGAGGTGACCGGGATCTGCTTGTAGTAGTCGTAGCCGAGGTCGCCGTGCAGGGCGTTGCCGACGAAGCTCAGGTACTGCTGCCACAGTGGCCGGTCCAGCCCGAGCCGCTGGTTGATCAGCGCGATGGTCGTCGGCGTGGCCTGTCGTCCGCCGAGGGTCTGCGCGACGTTGCTCGGCGCGACGAAGAACATCCCGAACAGCACCAGCGTGATCAGCCAGACGACGAGCAGCCCCTGCAGGACGCGCCGGGCCAGGAAGCGGATCATGCCCGCCGCCTCACTCGTCCACCGGCGCCGTCGTCGACTCGGCCGCGAACAGCCGGTCGGTGCGCGGATCGAACGCGTCGCGCACGCCGTCGCCGAAGAGGTTGAACGCCAACGTCGTGACCAGCAGCGCGAGGCCGGGGAACAGCAGGTACCACCACGCGAAGCGGTAGTAGCCGAGCGAGCTGTCGAGCATGCCGCCCCACGTCGGGGTGGGCGGAGGCACCCCGAGCCCCAGGAACGACAGCGTCGACTCGGCCACGATCGACGACGGGATCAGCAAGGTCGTGTAGACGATCACGGGGGCGAGCACGTTCGGCAGCACGTCGACGACCATGATCCGCCAGTCGCTCGCGCCGAGTGAGCGGGCCGCCTCCACGTACTCGCGCTCGCGGATGGACAGCACCTGGCCGCGCACGATGCGGGCGATCGAGGACCAGGCGAAGAAGGCGATCACGACGACCGTCACCGTCAGGCTCGGCCCCGAGATCGACACGATCGCGATGCCCGCCAGCAGGAAGGGCACGGAGAGCACCAGGTCGATGAGCCGGGCGAGCACGGTGTCGACGAGGCCGCCCAGGTAGCCCGCCACGACGCCGACCAGCACTCCGACGGCGACGGCCAACAAGGTCGAGACCACGCCGACCAGAAGCGAGATCCGACTGCCGTACACGATGCGGACGAGCAGATCGCGGCCCAGGTCGTCGGTGCCGAGCAGGAACGTGCGCGACGGCGCCTTCGGCAGGCCCTGCGGGGTGAGCCCGATGTCGCGGAACTGCTCGTCGGGCCCGTGCCCGACGGCGGCTGCGACGAGGGGCGCGCCGAGCGCGAGCAGGAGGATCAGCACGATCACGACGAGCGAGACCACGGCGACGCGGTCGCGGCGCAGCCGCTCCCACGCCAGCTGCCACGGACTGCGCCCCTCGATGCGGGACTCGCCTGCCAGTTCGGTGGCGGCGGGGACGGCGAGCCCGTCCTCAGGGCCCCCCGCGTCGCGCCTGCCCACGTCAATGGTCATGCCGTCGTCCCTTCCTCGGCGGCCGCCGGGTCGAAGGAGAGGTCGGGGGCCACGTCGTCGATCGCGGGCCGCGAGAGGGTCAGCAGTTCGCCGTCCGCCAGGGGGAAGTGACAGGCCGCGCGGTGCTCCGGCCCGTCGTCGAGGCGTGGGATGAGCTCAGGGTCGTCGGTGAGGCAGCGGTCCCGGGCCTTCGGGCACCGCGGGTGGAAGCGGCAGCCCGACGGCGGCGCGGCGGGCGAGGGCAGGTCGCCGCGCAGCACGACGCGTTCCCGACCGGTCAGCGCGTCGGGGTCCGCCGAGGGCGCGGCGGACAGCAACGCGCGCGTGTACGGGTGGCGCGTGTGCTCGTGCAGCCCGTCGACGTCGGCGATCTCAACGATCTTGCCCAGGTACATCACCGCGATCCGGTCGCTGACGTGGCGCACGACGGAAAGGTCGTGGGTGATGAACACGTAGGTCAGGCCGAGCTGTTCCTGCAGCTCGGCGAGCAGGTTGATGATCTGCGCCTGGATGGAGACGTCCAACGCCGACACCGGCTCGTCGCACACCACCAGCTTGGGCTTCAGCGCCAACGCCCTGGCGATGCCGATCCGCTGCCGCTGGCCGCCGGAGAACTCGGCGGGGAACCGGTTGAAGTGCTCGGGGTTGAGGCCGACGAGCTCCATGAGGGCCTGGACCTGGCGCTTGCGCTCCTCGCCTTCGGCTACGCCGTGGATGGCGAACGGGTCGCCGATGATCGACCCGACCCGGCGGCGCGGGTTCAGCGAGCCGTACGGGTCCTGGAACATCACCTGCATCTCGCGCCGCAGCGGGCGCAGCTCCCCGCGCGACAGCGTGCTGATGTCGGTGCCGTCGAACGTGACCCGGCCCGACGTGAGGTCGTGGAGGCGGGTCATGCAGCGGGCCAGCGTGGACTTGCCGCAGCCCGTCTCACCGACGAGGCCGAGCGTCTCGCCGCGCTCGACCTCGAGGCTCACCCCGTCGACCGCCCGCAGCGAAGGGGACGGGCCGCCGAACAGCCTGCGCCGCCCGACCGGGAAGTACTTGCGGACGTCGGTGACCTCGAGCAGAGCCGTCACGGGGCCGCCTGGGCACGACGCGGCCCGTTGCTGGTCCCCAGCTGCCGCTCCGCGCGGTCGGCAGGCAGCCAGCACGCCGACTCGTGATCACCGGCGGTGCCGATCTCGCGGAAGGGCGGCTTCTGCCCGCACTTGTCGAACGCGTAGGCACAGCGTGGCTCGAACGGGCACCCCGGCGGCGGCGTGATCGAGCTCGGCGGGCTGCCGCTGATCGGCGTGAGCTTGCTCCGACGTCCCTTCTCCCGGGGCGCGGTCGTCGGCAGCGAGCGCAGCAGGCCCTCGGTGTAGGGGTGGTGGTTGCGGTAGAACAGCTCGCGCCGCGGCGCCCGCTCCATCACCTGGCCGCCGTACATGACGACGACGTCGTCGGCCAGGTCGGCGACCACCCCGAGGTCGTGCGTGATCAGGACGATCGCCGTGCCGAACTCCTGTTGGACACCGCGCATGACGTCCAGCACCTGGGCCTGCACCGTCACGTCCAGCGCGGTGGTCGGCTCGTCGGCCACGAGGACGGCGGGCCGCAACGCCATGGCCATCGCGATCATGACGCGCTGGCGCATTCCGCCGGAGAACTCGTGCGGGTAGCTGTCGATCCGGGTGCGCGGGCTCGGGATGCCGACGGCGTCGAGCAGCTCGACCGCCCGCAGGCGCGCCGCCGCCTTGGACGTGCCGCGCTCGTGCTCGCGGATCATCTCGACGATCTGCCAGCCGACCTTGTAGTACGGGTGCAGGCTCGACAGCGGGTCCTGGAAGATCATGCCGATCTTCGCGCCGCGGATCCGGCGCAGCGCTTCAGGGCTCGCGCCGAGCAGGTCCTCGCCGTCGAGGGTGGCCCGACCGGCGACGCGCGCCCCCCTGGTCAGGCCGACGATCGTCTGGGTCGCGACCGACTTGCCCGAGCCCGACTCCCCGACGATGCCCAGCGTGCGTCCCCGTGCCACCGAGAACGACACGCCGCGCACCGCCCGCACGACGCCGTCCGCGGTGCTGAACGACACGTGCAGGTCCTCGACGGACAGCAGCGCCCCCGACTGCTGGGCAGGCAACGGGTCAGCCGCCGTTCTTGGCCGGGTCGAGCCACACGTTGGCCGGGTCGAAGCTCTGCAAGGTGTCCAGGTAGACCGCGTTGTGCACCTGGGTGGCGTGGTAGGTCGCCCACTTCGGGTTGGTGATCGGGTAGAGCGCCGCGTCCGCCATCACCTGCTTGTCGGCTTTGGCCCAGTCGTCGGCCGCCGTCTGCTTGTCGGTCGCGGAGATGGCCTGCGTGATCAGGTCGTTGGTGGCCGGGCTGTCGTAGTAGCCGTAGTTGCTGCCGATCGGCGGGAACGAGGGCTGCCCGGACAACAGCGGGTTGAAGTACGACAGGGCCGCGTTCCCGCTCCAGTCGGCGCCCCAGCCCGCGAGCGAGAGGTCCCACACACCGCGCGCCGCGACGGAGGGCACCTGCAGGTACTTGGTGTAGAAGTCGGCGTTGGGCGAAGGGACGCCCTCGACGGTGATGCCCGCCTTCGTGAGGTCCTGCTGCACGGTGGCGAAGGTCTTGCTGCTGCCCTCCGAGGCGTTGCGGTAGAGGAACTTCAGCGTCAGTCCGTTGGGGAAGCCCGCCTCGGTCAGCAGCTGCTTGGCCTTGTTCGGGTCGTACGGGTACGGGTCGTTGTCCTGGGAGCCCAGGATGCTCGGCGGCAGGATGTGCGTGAGCGGCGGCACGACCTGGGGGCCGCCGTTGACCTGGATGATGTTGTTGCGGTTGATCGCGTACGAGATCGCCTGCCGGACCTTGACGTTGGACAACGCCTTGTTGTTGTTGGGCGACTTGGTGTTGAAGATGATGTAGGGGTTGCTGGAGCTGGTGGCGCCGAGCGCGAGGTCGGGGTCGTTCGCCGCGAGCAGAGCCGGGATCTGGGACGCCGGGGTGGCCACGTCGAACTGCATGTCGGCGTTCGGCGAGCCGGTCTGCAGCTGCTGCTGTATCGACTCCTGGCTCTGCGTCTCGTCGATGACGATCTTGTCGACGAACGCGCCGCGGACCGGGTCGGTCGCGGCGTTCCACGCCGGGTTGCGCGAGAGCTCGATGCGCTTCGTCGGGGCGTACGTGTCGATCTTGTAGGGCCCGTCGGAGATCATGTGTTGGCCGAGGTCGCTGCTGCCGGGCACGTGGTCGAGGAGCTCGACGGGGGCGGGCCCGAGGGCGGTAAGGCCCAGCATGTCGACGAAGTAGGAGGCGGGCTGGGTGAGCGTGAAGACGATCGTCCGGTCGTCCTTGGCCGTGACCCCGGGCAGCGGCGTGTCCTGGACGTACTTCTTGATCGACGCGGCGTCCTGGCCGACCTTCGAGAAGCCGTCGCAGAAGGCCTTGAAGCCGACGATGAGGTCCTGGTAGTCCGGCAGCCCGCCGAAGGGCTGGGCGGGGTTGCAGGTGCGCTTGACCCCGGTCACCTCGTCGGCCGCGGTGACCTGGCGCGGCGGGGTGGTGTCCCACTGCGCGCCCTGCTTGATGGTGATCGTGTACGTCTTGCCGTCGGCGCTGACGCCGCCGTTCTGCGTCGTCGGCGCCGCCTCGGCGAGGTCGGGCACGACGGTCGTCTTCGTCGCGGGATCAGCCGGGTTGGTGAACAGCTGACGGCTGTAGAGCCGGGCCACGGTGTAGCCCGTGGTGTAGTAGGTGACGTTGGGGTCGATGTAGTCGGCGTCCCCCGCACCGAGGATGTTCAGCGTGCCGCCCTTGGCCGCGCCCTCGGCGCTGCCGTTGCGGGCCTGCTCCTCGCTGCCCGCCGCTGCGCCGCCCGCCGTGCCGCCACCGCTCGTGTCGGCGGTGCCGCAGGCCGCGAGCACGACCGCCACGGTCGCGGCCGTCGCGATCAACGACGTCCTCGATCTCCTCATCGAACCCCAACCCTCTTCTCCTGGGACCACCCGGTCGGACGCTTCGTCTGGGGCACGCGACGCAGCGTCCCTGCTGCTGAACGGGCGCTTCGACTGTGGGCACCGTAGGAACCTGCCGTCAGATCGGCACTTCCGGCTCCGCGATCGTGACCAAAGGGTGACCGTCAGGGTCGAGCATCGGTCAACGGGCGGTGGGGCGCCACCTGGAGGCTCCGGTGAGGGGGCCGCCCACCAGCGAGCCGGGCCCGATCGAGGTGGCCGCGTCCGCCGCCGTCGTGCTCACCACGAGCGTGACCGGCTGGAACAGCGGGAGCACCGGCAGCTGCTCCCAGAGGATCTTCTCGACGGTCGCCGCCGTGTCGCCGCGCGGCGCCGAGGACATCAGCTCGTCGAAAAGCGGTTGCATGGCAGGGGCGCAGAAGCCGGTCGGCGGCCGTGGCGGGTCGGGGACGAGCGCGGTCGCGGGCGGGCAGCCGTAGGTGCTCGCCAACTCCGTGCCCAGGTCGCCGCCGACCGCGCGCGGCGCCACGATGAGGTCCGCCGCGACGCCGCCGCCGGGCGTGGTGGGGGCGGGCGCCGGGGTCGGGGTCGGGGTGGCGGCCGAGACCGAGCTCGGGGCGGGTGTGGGCCGCAGCGTGGGCGGGGTCGGCGGCACCGTCGGCTGCGCGAACAGGTCGGTCGCACTCGGGGCGATGAGGAACGTGTCCACGCCGGACGCCTTCAGCTGCGTGGCCACGACCTGCGCAACCCGCAGGTCCTGAGGCCGTTCGGCGGCGGCGGCGATCATGATGCGGGCAGGCCTGCCGTCGGCGGTGTCCCAGCGCCCGTTCACGACGTCGCGCTTCCAGCCCACGGCGGTGAGCAGCCCGGCAGCGCCCGCCGGGTCGACCGCGACCGACGCGGGCGCGGTGGGGGCGTACCCGGGCTGGGACGGGGCGAGGCCCAGCGAGTCGGCGGGAAGCGCTTCGGGGGCGACGGCAGCGCGCAGCGCGTTCCGGTCGATCAGCTTGGACACGGCTTCACGCACGCGGACGTCGGCCAGTGGGCCTCCGTCGGTGCGCATCGCCAGCTGGGTGACGCTGGACTGCGGGGCCTGTTGGAGGTGCGGTGGCGGGTCGAGGCCCGTCAGCGCGGTGCGTACGGCCTGGTCGGCCTCCGGGAGGGCCACGTCGATGTCGCCGCTGGCCAAGCCGGATGCGATGCCGCCGGGCGCGAGCCTCTGCAGCACGAGCTGGTCGAGGACGGTCGGGATGTCCCAGTAGGCGTCGTTGCGGGCCAGCACGATCTCGCCGCGGGCGCGGTCGACGGTGGAGACCTTGAACGGACCGCCCGACGTGGGCAGCCCGCCCGCGGTCGCGCCGATCCACGAGCCCGGCGCGTCCTTGAGCAGGTGCGCGGGCAGGAGGCCGGAGAACAGCTCCTGCCACGCCGGATAGGGCTGGGAGAACACGACGTCGACGGCCTTGCCGCCTGCTCGCGAGCGCACGTCGGTGATCAGCTGGTACCCGGCGCCGTCGGCGACGCCGGGTTGGCCGCGCATCTGCTCCCAGAGGTAGACGAAGTCCTCGGCGGCGATCGGGGCGTTGTCCGACCACGACGCCTCGAGGTTCAGCTCGTAGCTCACCGTGAACGGCGCGCTGTCGGTGACCTTGGCGCTCGTCACGATCGTCGGGTCCAGCTGGCGGGTGTTGTCCGCCGCCACCCGGAACGGCGCGGGCAGCACGAGCGTGGCGAGCGCCGTCGTGACCGGCGAGCGGTCGGCCAGCAGGTGCGGGTTGAAGCCCGGCGGGAGCTCGCCGACACCGACGGCCAGGCTGGTCGGCTGCGCCTTGGGCGTCGGCGTCACGGGGGGCGGCGCTCCCGTGACGGGCTCGTTCGAGCAGGCCGCGACGCAGAGCACGAGGAGCCCCACCAGCAGCATCCGCGCGCGCGTCACAGGGGCACTCCTTCCGTGCGCGAACGACGTGGCCGGGGCCACGTCGGCGCACGAGGTCGGTCCGACTCCTCGGCCGGGCGGACATCGTCCCCCGACGAGTGAATCCCCGAGGGCTCCCTCAGCCTGCCGCAATGCGGGCGCGCGAGCGCAGGCGGGCCCTCGTGTGCGCGTCGAGCTCGACCTTGCGGATGCGCACGGACTCCGGCGTCACCTCGACGCACTCGTCGTTCGCACAGAACTCCAGGCTCTGCTCGAGCGTCAACAGCGTCGGCGGGGTGAGCTTGATCAGCTCGTCGGCGGTCGAGCTGCGCATGTTCGTCAGCTTCTTCTCGCGGACGATGTTGACCTCGAGGTCCTCGGCCCTGGTGTACTCGCCGATGACCATACCTGCGTAAACGAGCGTGCCGGGGCCGACGAACAGGACGCCGCGGTCGGCGAGCTGGTCGACCGCGTATCCGGTGACGGGACCCGAACGGTCGGCGATGAGCGAGCCGCGCAGCCGGGCCCGGATCTCGCCGACCCAGGGCCCGTAGCCGTCGAAGACGTGGCTGACGATGCCCGCGCCGCGCGTGATCGTCAGGAACTCGGTGCGGAAGCCGATGAGGCCCCGCGAGGGCACGCGGTAGTCCATGCGCACGCGGGTGTCGCCGTGCACGATGTTGACCAGCTCGCCCTTGCGGCCCGCGAGCAGCTGGCTGACCGCGCCGAGGCTCTCGGTGGGGACGTCCGCGGACAGCTGCTCGAACGGCTCGTGCAGCTTCCCGTCGATCATCTTCGTGACGACCTCGGGCTTGCCGACGGTCATCTCGAAGCCTTCGCGGCGCATCGTCTCCACCAGGATGGCCAGCGCCAGCTCGCCGCGGCCCTGCACCTCCCAGGCGTCGGGGCGCTCGGTGGGCAGCACCCGCAGGGAGACGTTGCCGACCAGCTCACTGTCCAGGCGGCCCTTGACCTGCCGGGCGGTGAGCTTCTTGCCGGGGTGCGGGTCGCGCCCGACGAGCGGGGAGGTGTTGATGCCGATCGTGAGCGAGATCGCGGGCTCGTCGACGTGGATGCGCGGGAGCGGCACCGGGTGGTCCGGGTCGGCGAGGGTGTCGCCGATGGTGACCTCCGCGATGCCCGCGACCGCCACCAGATCACCGGCCACGGCCTCGTCGGCGGGCACGCGGTCCAGTGCGACCGTGCGCAGCAGCTCGGTGATCTTGACGCGGCTGACGGTGCCGTCGGCCTTGCACCAGCCGACCTGTTGGCCACGGCGGATCACCCCGGCACGCACCCGGCAGAGCGCGATGCGGCCCAGGTAGCTCGTGGCGTCCAGGTTGGTGACGTGGGCCTGCAGCGGAGCGTTCGGGTCGTCCGTCGGCGCAGGAACGGTGGTCTCGATGACGTCGAAGAGCGCTTCGAGGCCGGGCTCGTCGGGCATCTCGCCGTCGGCGGGCCGGTTACGCGAGGCGCGGCCCGCGCGGCCGCTGGCGTAGACGACGGGCAGGTCGAGCAAGTGGGCGGTCAGCGTCTCGTCGAGCTCCAGCTCGTCGGCGAGCTCCAGCAACAGTTCGAGGCTCTCGTCGACGACCTCGGCGCAGCGCGCGTCGGGGCGGTCGGTCTTGTTGACCACCAACACGACCGGCAGCCCGGCGATCAGCGTCTTGCGCAGGACGAAGCGGGTCTGCGGCAGCGGACCCTCGCTCGCGTCGACCAGGAGGACGACGCCGTCGACCATGGAAAGTCCGCGCTCGACCTCGCCGCCGAAATCGGCGTGGCCCGGCGTGTCGACGACGTTGACCGTCATCCCGTGCCAGTCGATCGCCGTGTGCTTGGCGAGGATCGTGATGCCCTTCTCACGCTCCAGGTCGCCGGAGTCCATCACGCGGTCGACCAGGGTGGTGCGCTCGCCGAAGGCGCCGGATGCACGCAACATGGCGTCGACCAACGTGGTCTTGCCGTGGTCGACGTGCGCCACGATGGCGACGTTGCGCAGCCTCGGGCGGGTCCCCCGGGTCGCGAGGGACGAGTCCGCGGGCGCGGCGAGGGTGGAAGTGCTCACGTCTCAGGGTAGCCCGCCGGGGAGACCGGGCATTCCCGGCGGTCGGCGGAGCGCGTCGGGCAACTGAACCGATACGGCCACTGACCGGCCCGGACGGTCCCGACGCAACACGAGGTGGTGGCGAAAGTCACGTAATCGTGGTAGTGCGAAGGTGAGTCGTGCACCTGGGTACGGCGAGTGTGCCATCCCGGCCCACCCAGGGTGAGTCGTGCACCCGGGCACGGCGAGTTGGCCATCCCGGCCCACCCACTGCCGGGGATGGGATCGGCGGACGCAGGCTGCGGGCGGGCGCGATCGCACCGCTGGGCCGCCGAGGGCATCCGCGATCCCGCACTGTTGGCGCTGCGACGCGCACGCCAACGCCGCCGACCTGCAGGGCATGGTGGACCGGTTGCGCCGCGCCGACGTTGTCAAGGTCGGGATCTACTCCGCGGCTCGCCAACCCCGGCCGGTTCAAACGCCGAGTCGGCCGCTCTGGCAGCGGTGCGGCCGTCGTCAGCCCGTCCGTCCGACGACGGTCATACCGCGAGCCACCTTCTGGGCGATCTGGGCCATGACCATCTGCGGCCGCTCATTGAGGTCCAGCCACGTGTACCGCAGCAGCGTCCAGCCGCGCGCGGCCGCCGCTTGCTGAAGCTCCGCCCCGGCCTTGGCGCGAAGAACGGTCGAGGGCTCCGCCCACCCCGACACGACGACCGCCACGCGTGCCGCCGGGAACGCCACGTCGACCGAGTGCCCGGCGATCTGGAAGGAGTCCGTCCATCCCGACGCCCGCGAGCCCCGCAGCACGACAAGCAGTTTGCGCCGGGCGTCGGCCGCGGATCGGTCCACGACCGCGGCGAGCAGGCGACCGACCGCGGCCGAGCCCGCCGCTCCCGCGTTGCGGGAATGCGCTGCGTGCACGTCGGCAAAGAGAACAGCACCGCGCCGCAGGACGTCGTCGACGAAGCGGCTGCCGGAATCGCCCATCTCGACGGCGGCCTCGAGCACGGTCAGTGCGGGCGCTGTGACGGCAAGCCCGCGGTGCACGGCTCGGTCGGGTTCTGGGATGTCGTGCCTGCGCACGTCGACATCGGGACGGACGCGCAGCTGTCGCCGCCTCGGGACCGTCACCGCGACAGCCGCAGGCGGCTGGGCCGTGAGCTCGCACCACCACGCCGCCGCCCAGCCGGACAGGATTGCGCCGTCACTCGCCCAGAGCAGCGCGGCACGGATGCGCACCTCGTCGTCGAGCCGGTGGCCCGCGGCGAGGTAGACGCACGGATGGAGCGGCCTCCACCGGCGGACGCGAACCCGGTGATCGATGCTGTTGCGGGAGAGGCCCACGCCCAGTGCTTGGTCGCGGCTGATCACGCCCGCCTGCTGCGCGAGGACGTCGTCGAGAGACATGCCGACACTGACGAGACGGACTCAGCCGGGGTTCCGTCAGTCGTCGACGAGTTTGCGGATGCGAACGTCGGCCGCTGGGCTACCGGTCGCCAGTCGTCAGCAGGTCACGGAGATCGGCGACGACCGCTTGGTCAGCCTCGACCCAGGCGACAGCGTCCATCTCCGTCGGGCCGAGCCAGCGCAGCCCGGCGTGTTCGAGTGCAGTGGGCTCCGGCGAGCCGGGCTCCAACCGCGCTGTGTGCACGCGCAGCACCCCGGCGTCGATCGGCAGGTCGGTGCCCACCCGTCCGACCGCGCTGACCCGCGCGCCCAGTTCCTCGTGGCACTCGCGCGCAACTGCCGCGGCCTCAGATTCGCCCGGCTCGACCCGACCCCCCGGAAGCTCCCAGAGTCCGGCCAAGGCGGCAGGCCTTGTGCGCTGCGCGATGAGCACGCGACCGTCTCTGAGCAACGCCGTCGCCACGATGACGGGGGTCTCGGCGAGGGCCGCGACGCGTTCGGTCAGCATGTGGGCGCGGGCGGCGAGCACGTCGCGGACGCACCTCCGGGTGAGGAGTGGGCCTGCCCAGCGCACCTCGTCGTGAACCTCGAGGAGCGCGCCGTCGCCTGCGATCGTCGCGACGTGCTCCAGGTACGAAAGGGGCCCACTGACCAGCGACGACGCAAGTCCACCCAGCGAAACCGCGTCGACACTGGTGCGCAGCAGGACCTTGACGCCGGGCGCGAGCCGAGCGCTGATGCGGATCTCGTCGCCGGGGGTGAGCAAGCGGCGCTTGACCTGTATGGCGTGGCCCGACCGAGCCAACGCGGACTCGACGAGCTGCGTGTCCCGAAGGATGCCTGCGACGGCCCGTGTGCAGGCGTCGAGACGGACGCGGGAGTACAGGACCGGCATAGCGCGATGCTTGCAGGTGCGATTCTGCCGTGATCAATCGGCGAACTCGGTGGGGCGGGACGGCGGACTCGCCATGCCGAGATGCACGACTCACCCTGCCGGGACGCCCGACTCGCCGTGCCCAGATGCACGACTCACCCCGGGGTGGGCGGGGTGGGCCAGCGGGCCTCCACCCGGGCCCCGCCGGACAGGGTCGCGCCTGCCGTGACGGTGCCGCCCCGGCCCCGCACCAGGGCCGCAACCAGCGCGAGCCCGAGCCCGGAGCCGCCGCCCGCCTCGGGCCGCAGGCGGGTGAACCTGTCGAACACACGCTCGCGATCGGCCTCGGGGATGCCCGGCCCGTCGTCCTCGACGATCAGCCGCACCCACCGCGCGGCGGGCAGCACCACCACCCGGACGATCGAGCACGCGTACCTCCGGCCGTTCGCGACGAGGTTGTCCAGCACCAGCGCGACCTCCGAAGGGCTCGCCGCCACCATCGCGGGCGTCGGCGCCACGAGTTCGACCACCGGCCCGGCACCGCGCACCCTGGCGAGCGCCGCACCGGCCGCGGCGACGAGGTCGACCGACACGGCAGGCGGCCGTTCCCCCGCGTCGGCGCGGGCGAGCACCAGCAGGTCGTCGACCAGCCCGGACAGCCGGACGGCCTCGGCCGCGATCGTCTGCAGCGTCTCCGCCGCCAGCTGCGGATCCGGATGCGCGACGGCGACCTCGGCCTGCGCGCGGATCGCTGCCACCGGCGAGCGCAGCTCGTGCGCCGCGTCGCCGGTGAACCGCTCCAGCCGGGCCACGGCGTCATCGCGGCGGACGAGCAGCAGGTTGAGCTCCTCAGCCAGTGCACGCAGTTCGTCCTTGGCGCCGGGCACGGGCAGCCGTTCGCCCGGCGGGAGGGCTTCCGCCGCGGCGCGCATCCGGTCGACGGGGCGCAATGCCGCCCGGGTGCCCAGCCACGCAGCACACCCGACGATCACCGCGGCGCCCAGCGCGCCGAGCACGAACGCGGCCGCCGCGCGGGCCAGCAGCGTCGTCCCGCCGACGACGTCGCCGGTCACCACGACCAGCCGCAGCGTGCCGTCCGGCAACACAGCGGATTTGGCCAGCCACCGGCGCAGTCCGTCCGCGCCGCCCGCCAGGACCGGCTTTCCGCTCTCCAGCTCGCGCATCTGGGCCGGACTCAACGGCAGCGCAGGACGGCCGTCGACCGGCTGCCCCGCGGTGTCGACGATCCGCAGCTCCGACTCCGCGACATCGGCGGCGAGCACGCCCTTGGCCAGCTGCGTCACAGCCGTATCGGCCTGCTGCCCCAGTTCCGCGTCGGCGGACGCGAGCAGCGCCGACGCGAGCAGCCCCGCACACAGCCGGGCGAGCACCAACAGCACGACGGCCGCGGCCACACCCACGACGAGCGCCATCCGCATCCGCAGCGTTCGCCCCGCCCACCACCGGCGCAAACGCCCACGCCGCGGCTCCCGCCCGGTCACGGCGGGGGTGCCGGGCATGCCCTGCGTCGCCCGAACCGGGCGAACCTCGACGCGCCGCGCGCCCCCGGGACCGGCACTGCCTCAGGACCCATGCCCATCACGGCGATCCGACGAGATAGCCGTACCCCCGCACCGTCCGCAACACGTGCCCCGCGCCCACGGTGTCGAGCTTGCGCCGCACGTACCCGACGTAGACCTCGACCACGTTGCGGGTGGCCGCCTGCTCGTCGCCCCACACGAGGCGCAGGAGATCGTCCTTCGAGACCGCGGTGTCCGGCCGGGACGCGAGCGCATGCAGCAGCGCGAACTCCCGCGGCGACAGCTCGATCGCCTCGCCGTCCCAGCTCACCGAGCGCGCCACCGGGTCGACGATGAGCGCGCCGAGCCGCACCCGCTGCCCGCTGCGGCCCAAGGCGGCGTCCCGGCGGCGCAACAACGCCTTGAGCTGCGCGACGAGCACGACGAAGGCGAACGGCTTCACCAGGTAGCCGTCGGCGCCGAGGTCGAGCCCGTCGGCCTGGTCGAACTCCCCGTCCTTCGCCGAAAGCAACAGCACCGGCGTGTCGACGCCCGCGGCGCGCAGCCGTTCCAGGACGCGGTAGCCCGAGAGGCCCGGCAGGATGATGTCGAGCACGATCGCGTCGAACCCGCCGGTGAGGGCCGCGTTCAGCGCGGACACGCCGTCGCCGACCGCCTCCACCTCCATGCCCTCCGCCACGAGCCCGCGTGCCACAGCCGTGCGAATCCCCGGTTCGTCGTCGACCACCAACACCCGCGCCACATGCGGACGCTACCGCTGCCCGATAAGAGCGTTCTCAGGTCGCGTCCACAAAGCTAGGGCAATGGTGATGGGACGGACAGGCCGCAGCGTCGCGGCGGGGATCGCGGTCGCGGGGGTCGCGGGGTTGGGCCTGCTCGCGCTGCCCGGTGGCGCGGGCGCTGCGCCGGAGCTGCCGCCGGTGTCCGCACAGGACCTCGTCGCGTCGGTGCTCGCGGCCCACCCCGGCGCGTTCAGCGGGACCGTCCAGTTGGACAACGAGCTGGGCCTGCCCGCGCTGCCCGACGTCCCGCAAGCCGCGAACGGCACGAGCACGGCGCAGGTGTGGTCCGGCGGCGACGGCAAGAGCCGGGTCCAGATTCCGTCATCGACCGGGGAGCGCACGCTCGTGTCGGACGGCACGACGTTCTGGTCGTGGAACTCGGACAACAAGACGGTCACCAAGACGACGAAGCAGGCAGGCCAGCCGCACGCCGCACCCGCCGACCCCGCAGCCGCCGCCACCAGTGCCCTCGCGAAGCTCCAACCGACGAGCGAGATCGCGGTGGACGGCACCGCCGAGGTCGCGGGCCGCCCCGCCTACGAGCTGGTGCTGACCCCGAAGCCGACCGAGCGAACGCTGCTGCGCGAGGTGCGCATCGCCGTCGACGCCCAGCAACGGGTGCCGCTACAGCTGACTGTGCTGGCGCAGGGTTCGGCGAACCCGGCGCTGCAGATCGGGTACACCGACCTCACCTTCGGGCCGCAGGACGCTTCGCGTTTCACGTTCACGCCGCCGCAGGGCGCGACCGTGACCGACGCGGCCGCGCACCCCGACGCCAGCGCCAAGCCCGACTCGTCGACGACCGTCGGCGACGGATGGGACACCGTCGTCGTCGGGAAGGTCCCCGCGCAGCAGGATCCCAAGAACAAGCTCGCCGGTCTGGGCACGCCGGTGAACGGCTCGTGGGGCAGCGGACGTCTGATCAGCACGGCCGTGGCGAACGCGATCGTCACCGACGACGGGCGCATTGCGATGGGCGCCGTCCCCGAACAGGTGCTGTCCGAGACACTCTCCCGGTGACGACCACGACAGCCGCCCCGACGGCTGCGAGCCTCGACATCTCCGCGGCGCGCGCCCGGGGACTGCGCAAGGTGTTCGGGGCGACCGTGGCCGTCGACGGGATCGATCTCGACGTGCCGGTGGGATCGGTGCTCGGCATGCTCGGGCCGAACGGTTCGGGCAAGACCACGCTGATCAGGATGCTGCTCGGGCTCACGCCGCCGACGTCGGGATCGGTCGAGCTGCTGGGTTACGCCGTGCCCGAAGCCGCGCTCCCGTACGTCGGTGCGCTGGTGGAGGGACCCGGCTTCCACCCGTTCCTCTCCGGACGCGAGAACCTGCTGCGCGCCGCCGCGGCCGAACCGCTGCTGGCGACGCGTCACATCCCGGACGTCGTGGGCACCGCGTTGGAACGGGTCGGCCTCGCCGCCGCGGCCGACCGGCGCTACCGCGGCTACTCCCTCGGCATGAAGCAACGACTCGGGCTGGCTGCGGCGTTGCTCATCCCGCGCCGCCTGGTGGTGCTGGACGAGCCGACGAACGGCCTGGACCCGGCGGGCACCCGCGACGTCCGGCGGATCATCGGCGAGCTGCATGCCGCCGGGGCCACCGTGATCGTCTCGTCGCACCTGCTGGCCGAGGTCGAGGCCACGTGCACGCACGTGGCCGTGCTGCAGTCGGGCGCGCTGGTCGCGGCGGGAGAGCTGGCGACGCTGCTGGACACGGGATCGGGCGGCCTCGTCGTCGCCACGCCGGACGTCGAGCTCGCGTTGAACACACTGCGCGGCGTCGACGCCACCGTCTACCGCGCGGACGGGAGCGCCGACGAGATCGTCGTCTCGGACGGACCACCCACGCCAGAAGTGATCGCGCTGCTCGTGCGGGCCGGGGTTGCCGTGTATGAGGCGCGCCGCAGCCGCACCAACCTCGAGGAGCTGTTCGCGCGGCTGACGGAGGAGTCATGAGCGAGGTGGCGAGCGAATCACCGGCGCGGCGCGAGCAGGCGAGCGATCCGTCGGGCGGACGCGAACCGGCGGCCGGGCGCGAGTTGGCGCGTGAGCCCGCACAACGTGGGGCGTCGACGCAGCATGCGCCGCTGGGACGGCTTCTGCTCTCGGAGATCCGCTGGGTGCTGCGCCGCCCGCGCACGCTGGTGATGCTCGGCCTTTTCGCGTTGATGCCGATCCTGATCGCGGTCGGGGTGGTGGCGAGCGGGCGCGGCGGCGGACTGATCGGCAACGTCGTCGGCAACGGCCTGGTGCTCCCGGTCGTCACGCTGATCTTGGCGCTCGCCCTCCTGCTGCCACTGGCCGTGGGGATGGCGGCGGCCGACGCGATCGCGGGAGAGGCGGCCGCGGGCACGTTGCGCGGCCTGCTGATCGCCCCGGTGTCGCGGCTGCGGCTGGTGGGGATGAAGGCATTCGGGGTGCTGACGGTCGCCACGCTCGCCACCGTCGTGATCGCGGTCGTCGGGGCGCTCGCCGGGATCGCGGTCGTCGGGGGCACCGGCGATCTGGTGACGCTGTCGGGTACGACGGTCGGGCCGCTCGACGCGCTGGGCAGGATCGCGCTCATCGTCGTCTGGACCGTCGGACAGCTCGCGGCGATCGGCGCGGTCGCGCTCGCCATCTCGGCGTGGACCGAGCACCCGCTGGTCGTGCTGGCGAGCGTGCTGGGCATGGTGATCGTCTTCGGCGTGCTGAGCGCCATACCGGCGCTCGACTGGCTGCAGCCCTACCTGCTCACATCGGGCTGGTCGGCGGGCGCTGACGTGCTGCGCGACCCGCTGCCGTCGCACGGGCTCGCGCAGAGCTCGCTGCGTGCGCTGTGCTATTTCGCGTTGGGCGGCGGGTTGACCGCGTACCGGATGCTCCGCCGCGACGCCTGAGACCCGCACCAGGCAGGATGGCCGTATGGCCCCACTGCTGGACGATGCGGCAATCAGCGAAGCTCTGGCCGGACTGCCCGGATGGAGCCGCGACGGTGACGCGCTGGTGCTCACCGCAACGCTGCCGACGTTCCTCGCGGCGATCGGCGTCGTCGACCGGGTCGCCGAGCAGGCCGAGGCCGTCGATCACCACCCGGACATCGACATCCGGTGGCGCACTCTCACGTTCCGCTGCTCGACGCACTCGGACGGCGGCATCACCCAGCGCGACACCGACCTGGCGGCGTCGATCTCGCGAGAGGTCGCGGCCGCGGGCGGCTCATAGGTCATGGCTGCCGGGGGATGACCCGCAGCGACGGGGCGAGGGCCGCCAGGAGGATGGTGGCCAGACCCGCGGTCGGCGACGCGTCGCGCTTGCTCACGCCGTCGAAGTGGTTGCACCGGCAGGCGCCGCAGTCGTTGCCGGGCCGAAAGTGCTCGTGGGCTTCGGCGGCGTGTCCACAACGGCAGTGGGACGAGTGGGTCATCGCTGGCTCCCCGAGTTAGCGCTGAACTGGCCGGACACCCGGTTCGTCGGGGTGTCGGCCCCGGTCGCTACCGATTCGACGCACCTTTCATCACATCGAGGTACGTATCGGTTACGGAGAGCGGTCCAAAACGGTTGTGAGCAGGCCTGATGGCCGCCCCCATTCGACGGAGCGGGTGGCGACGTGGAAGAGTTGTCAGCGGTCGTGATTTCGGGGTCCGTGGCACAGCACGCTCGCGGGGAACGGGTGCGACCGGGGACCGCACGGTGCGGGCCCCATCACCACCTGCAGGGAGCAGTTGCATGGCACAGGGAACCGTCAAGTGGTTCAACGGCGAGAAGGGCTACGGCTTCATCTCGGTCGACGGGGGCGGCGCTGACGTCTTCGTTCACTACTCCGAGATCAACGGAGCCGGCTTCCGCACCCTCGACGAGGGACAGCGCGTGGAGTTCGAGATCGGCCAGGGCCAGAAGGGCCCCCAGGCCCAGGGCGTGACCGTTATCTGATCGTCGCCACTGTAGAAGGAGCCCGTTCCATAAGGAGCGGGCTCCTTCTGCGTCTGCGCCCGGATGCGACGCGGCCGGCCTGGCGAGTCGGACCCCCGCACAAGGTGAGTCGTGTGTTCGGGCACGGCGAGTCGGGCGTTCGGGCACGGCTCGGAGCGTGGGTGAGGCGATCTGAGGACCCGGCGCAGCTGCCGCCGCAAGCGCGACCGGGCGCCTCCGTGCTCTACTGCGTGATCTGGCCTGCGTCGTATGCGCTGCGCAGCTTGCCGGGGGCGCGGCGGCGCCAGGCGTCGGCGAGCAGGTCGGACACGGTGTCGGGGTCGGCGACGGCGAGGTGGACCGCCACGCCGCTGACCTTCGCCCCCCACAGCAGCACCGAGCACTGCCCCGGCGCGGCGGCGACCGCCTCATCCACCGCGTCGGGATCGAGCATGATCCGCAGCGTCCCGTCGTCGGGCAGCGTGGCGAAGATCCGCCCGCGGACCCGGAACGACGGCATCCCGTGATGGTCCTGCTCCACCGCTTCGGGGAGAGCGAGCGCCAGCGCGCGAGCCTGCCCTACGTCGATCAATCTCGCGGGGCGGGCGTCACGACGACGTCCAACTCGGCCAGCATCGCCGCGCCGAGCGGCACGACCTGCTCAGCGCTGATCCGCGCTCCGCGCAGCGAACCGGCGCCGCGCACGGTGTCGAGCGTCGACCCGTGCAACAGCACCTCGGGCAGCTGCGCCTCGGAAACGGAGACGTCGGAGAGGTCGCAGCCGAGGAACGCGCACCCGGTTCCCTTGAACGCGTACAGGTCCGCGCCGCGCAGCGACGTGTTCTCGATCCACAGATGCCGGGCCGTGGCCATGCGCAGGAGGGCGAAGTCGGCCTGGCTGTCGACGATGTGCACGTCCACGAGCTCGGCGCCCGACAACACCAACCCGGTGAGGCGGCAGTCGGTGAACGCGACCCGGGTGAGCGCCGCGCCGTCGAGCACCGCGCCGGAGAGGTTGCAGCTGACGAAGTGGGTGTCACGGCCGCGCAGGCCTGCGAAGCGCCTGCCCGACAGGTCCGCGCCCGTCCACCGGCTCTCCTGCAGCCGGACCCCGGCGACGTGCTGGGGCACCTCGACGTCCTGGCCCGCCTCGACGCCGTCCCACAACGCGCCGGGGTGCAGGACGGTGGGCGCCGGATCGCGGCGGGGCGCGAGGTCGGGCACATCGGGTCGGATCTTGGTCGCGCGGCGGGCCATCGGGCGAGCCTAGTGTCGTGGCGAACCGACCCCTGTGCGCGCATAACGTTGTTCCGGC
>DASWUV010000005.1:0-2177 GCA_036401495.1 Pseudonocardia sp.
AGTCCGACCTGGTGCTGGGGGCGACGCCGCGGCACCGCTCGGCGGTTGTGGAGCGGGCACCCGCGGCGCTGCCGATCGCGTTCAGCCTCCGCGAGTTCGCCCGGCTCGCCGAGGCGGTCGATCCCGACGAACTGCCGGAGAACCCGATTGAGCGGGCGCGCGCGCTCGTCGAGCTGGCCCGAGCTCAGCGCGGTCTGGTGGCGCCGCCTGAGGACGGGGACGACATCCCCGACCCGATCGGCGGCCCTCGGTCCGCCCACCACAGCTCGGCGTTGCTGATCTGGGACGCCGCTCAGCGCGTAGTCGATGTGATGTTGCCCCCGGCGGACGCGACACAACCCCTGCGGACGGTGCAGGCGGGCGACCGACGCGCTTAGCGGGGTCGCGAGACCCCTTAGGACACGTCCCCTAGTACGCCCCGCGGCTCGCCGCGACAGCGCCGACGGTCTTCCAGAGGATCATCGCGTCGAGCGCGATAGACCAGTTCTCCACGTAGCGCAGATCCAGCCGGACGGTCTCTTCCCACGACAGGTCGCTGCGTCCACTGACCTGCCACAGCCCGGTGATTCCCGGCTTCACCAGCAGGCGGCGCGCGGCGTCCGGCCCGTACTGCTCGACCTCGCGCGGCAGCGGTGGCCGCGGGCCGATCAGCGACATGGAACCGCACAGCACGTTGATCAGCTGTGGCAGCTCGTCGAGCGAGTACCTGCGCAGGAACGTGCCGACGCGGGTGACGCGGGGGTCGTTGCGCATCTTGAACAACACGCCGCCCTTGTCACTGGTCAGGTCGGCGAGTATGCCGTCGGCGTCGATGTGCATCGACCTGAACTTGATGATGCGGAAGGTGCGGCCGCCGAGCCCGACCCGCTGCTGCCGGTAGAACGCGGGGCCGCCGTCGCGGCGCACCGCCACGGCCACGGCCACGAACACCGGTGAGAAGACCAGCAGGAGCAGTGCCGCACCAATCCGGTCGACGGCGGCCTTCACCAGCTTGCCCGTGCCGGAGAAGTGCGGCTCGCTCAGCCGCAGCAGCGGTAGCCCGTCGACGGGCGTGATGTGCAGCCGCGGCCCCGCGATCTCCATCAAGCCGGGGTCGACCGCCAGCTCGACGGACGTGCCCTCGAGCGCCCAGGCGAGGCTCTGCAGCCGTCCCGACCCCCAGCCGGGTGCGGAGGCGACGGCGACGACCTGGTAGGCGCCGCTGCGCACGGCCCCGGCGACGGCGTCGAGATCGCCGATCACGGCGACGCCCTCGATCACGCCCTCGGTCCCGTTCGACGTGCACGCCGCCGCGACCGTCCACCCGAAGAACGGGTCGCGACGGGTGCGGCGCACCAGATCGGCCACGCTGTCCTGGGTGCCGACCGCCAGCACGGCGAGTTGGCAACGACCCCGGCTGCGTTGCCGGTGGAGGAACTTGCGCAGCCCGTAGCGCCCCGCGATGCACAGCAGGCACGCGGCGGGCATGACACCGAACACCCACGGCTTCACCGACACCACGTCGAAGGCCAGCCCGGTCAGCCCGACGCCGATCGCGCTGCCCGCAAACGCCTTGGTCACCCGCCGCAGCTCAGAAGCGCCGATGCCGAGCACCCGCGGCTCCCAGGCCCGGCACAGGTGCAGCCCGATGACGATCAACACCCAGGCCGTCATGCCGCTGCCGAACCGCGCGATCTCGGCTGCCCGGTTGCCGAGGCCCGAGCCGAGCGCGACTCCTACCGCCACACAGACAGTGATCAACGCGAGGTCGACGCAGCGCACGAGCGTCGCGTAGTGGCGCTGCCAGCGGGTGTCGCCCAGGGCGCCGCCGCGTTCGGGCGCGCCTTCTGCGGAGATCCGCTGTGCGGGGATGGGAGCGCGGGGAAGCTCCCAGGAGGTTTTCACTGTGAGTACTCCTCGTACCTACAGATACTGGGTCGGCTTCGATGACGGTGGGGAGTCCGACGTCGAGCCTCGATCGCCCTTTCGGGTCGTTCCGCGCACACCATAGCGGCTCGTGTGACGGCCTGTGGTAATTCATTACCCTTGATGATGATCAAATGGGCGACGTGGTCCTCGATTGGACCAATTGACCGGCCAGCGGGCACGCTGCGCAATGCCGCGGTCACGCTGGGCAACTCCGCTCCGGCGGACTTGTTGTGACGGTGCAGACGTTCTCGTACTGGCCTGCAGTATTT
>DASWUV010000006.1:0-7375 GCA_036401495.1 Pseudonocardia sp.
CGTGGCCACACCGGCGGGTGCTCAGCTCACGGGGCTCGCGCTCGGCGCCGACCGGCTGCCGGACTGCTCCGCGGTCGTCACGGCGCTCACCCCGCGCCAGAAGCTGGCCCAACGGCTCATGGTCGGCGTCACCGGCACCGACCCGGCGGCCACGGCGCAGCTGGTGCTGACCACCCAGGTCGGCGGCATCTTCGTCGGCGGCAACGGGGACGCGCTGCTCACCCGACAGGCCCTGCGCGGCGTGCAGGCCGTGTCGCGAATTCCGCTCGCCGTCGCCGTCGAGGACGAGGGGGGCAGGGTCCAGCGCGTCCGCGCCCTCGACGGCGACCTGCCCAGCGCTCGCGCGCTCGCCGCGGCACAGAGCCCTGACGGTGTGCGGCAGGACGCCCACGAACGGGGCCAGGAGCTGGCCGCGCGGGGCGTCACCATGAACCTCGCGCCCGACGTCGACGTCAGCGACCAGCCGCGCAACGCCGCGATCGGGGACCGCTCCTTCTCCAACGATCCCGACACCGTGACCGCCTACGCCACGTCCTACGCGCAGGGCGAGCAGGACGCCGGGGTGGTCACGGTGCTCAAGCACTTCCCAGGGCACGGCCACGCCGACGGCGACTCGCACGTCGACCACGTCACCACGCCGCCGCTGGACAAGCTGAAGACCGACGACCTGGTCCCGTACGCCGACCTGCTCAAGCCCGGCGGCCCGCTGGGCACCCCGCGCACCGGGGTCATGGTCGGGCACCTCGACGTGCCGGGCCTGACCGACGACGCGCCCAGCTCGCTCACTCCGGCGGCGTACGCGCTGCTGCGCGGCACCTACCACTTCGACGGCCTCGCGATCACCGACGACCTCGGGGCGCTCAAGACGATCACCGACGTGACGTCGCTGTCCGACACCGTCGCGAGCGCCCTGGAGGCGGGGGCAGACATGGCCCTGTGGACCGGCGCCGATCCGGCCCCGCCCGTTCTCGACGCGCTGGAGAAGGCGCTCGCGTCCGGCGAACTGAACGGGGCGGCGAACGACACGGCCGTCGCGCGCGTGCTCGCCGCGAAGGGCGTGTGCTCCCGACCCGTCAGCGCGCCATCCCCCTCCTGACCGCCTCCACCAGGTAGGGCCGCAGCCGGGTGGGCGCGACGATCTCGTTCACCGACCCGACGCGCTGGGCGCGCTGGATACTGTGCGCGGTGTCGAACTCGTCGGCGACCTGCCCCAGCATCTGCGAGCGCACCTCGGGACGCAGCGCGGCCAGCTCGGCGGTGAGCCGCGCCGCGTCGGCCTCCTGCCCGGCCGAGCGGGCGTCGGCGATCCGCGACTCCAGCTCGGTGACCCGCGGGTCGGCCGCAGTGCGCTTGTTGACCTCGCCCGCGAACACCACGGCCGCGGCGGGTGCCCCGCCGAGCACGGAGGCGTAGGAGCCCTCGACGGCGGCGATCTCCATGTTGTCGTTGAGCGTCTTCGAGAACACCACGAAGGCGCCGCCGTGGTAGCGCGACACCACGCAGAAGACGATGGGGCCCCGGAAGTTCACGACGGCCCGGCCGATCTCGGCGCCGTACTCCAGCTGCAGCTGGCGCAGCGACTCCGGCGACCCGTCGAAGCCCGAAAGGTTGGCCAGCACGACGAGGGGCCGGTTGCCGCTCGCCGCGTTGATCGCCCGCGCCGCCTTCTTCGACGACTTCGGGAACAGCGTGCCCGCGGTGAACGTCGTCGGCCCGTCCACCGGCACCCGGCCGCGCCTCGGCAGCGGGCGCGACTCGATGCCCAGCATCTGCACCGGCTGGCCGCCGAGGTGGGCGTCCAGCACGACGACGCCCTCCGCGTCGATCATGTCGACCCAGCGCTCCAGCGTCGGGTGGTCGGCGTCCGCCGTCGCGCGCATGACCGAGCGGATGTCGAACGGCTTCTTGCGGCCGGGGTTGTCGGTGAAGATCTGCCCGACCGTCGTGAAGTCGGTGCCGGGCCCCGCGTGCGGCGACGACGAGACGTCGCGGTCGATCGGGTCGCTCGAAGGGGCGGGCCGCGGGAAGCGCTCGCCCGGCGCGCGGTAGGTGTGCCCGTAGTGGGCGAGCAGGATGTCGACCCCCGCGCTGATGTCGGGCGCCCAGTACTGCGCCTGCCCGTTCGGGCCCATGATCCGGTCGTAGCCGCCGATGCCGAAGTTGTCCTCCGCCGAGACGCCGCCGGAGTAGTCGAGGCTCTGCTTCCCGGTGAGCACCATCGCCGAGTCCGGCGTCATCACCAGGATGCCCTTGGTGTGCATGAGCATCGTGGCCTCGGCGTTCCAGTACGGCTGGGCGCCGACGTTGATGCCGGTGACGATGACGTTGATCTCGCCACCGTCCTGCGTGAACTCGATGATCGCGCGCAGCACCCGCGAGATCCAGTCCATGTTCTCGGTGCCCGAGTCCATCGCGATCTTCGCGCCCGCGGAGACGGCGAACCACTCGATCGGCGCCGACAGCTGCCGGGCCAGCGCGATCGCCGCGCACACCCGCGCGCACTCGGGCTCGGACAGTGCACCCAGCGCGCGGGTCGGGTCGCCGAGCAGGACGACCCGGGTCATGCCCTCCGGGTAGCGCTGCGTCGCCGTCGTCACCGTGCCGAGGACGATGCTCGCCGTGTTGGAGCCCGAAGGCCGGTCGACGGGCACGGCGGCACCGTCGGCGTCCAGGTCGTACTCGACGAACGTGCCGAGCGGCCCACCGCGGTCGGGGTTGCGCGCCAGCATCGGGACCAGCTCGAACGGGTAGACCGCGCCTCGGCGCCGCGCCCTGATCACCTTCTGCGTGTATGCGTCCAGCTCGCGCATCGGGCGCAGCGGCGGCTCGGTGACGCGCACGGTCAGGCCCGCACCCGGCGGGCGGGACATCCGCAGCAGGTACTCCGCGGCTTCGTCCTCCGCCGACGCGGAGTGCCGGAACTGCACGAGCACCTGCTCGAGGCCGAGCGCCTCGGACCGCGGCGCCAGGATCCGCACGACCTCGTCCAGCTCGTCGAGGCGGACGTTCACCAGCGGCCAGACGTAGAGCAGCACGCGGTTCCAGTCCAGCCGCGCGTCGTTGCGGTCGGCCGCACGGGCGGTGCGCAGCGTGTCCATGCAGGCGTCGAGCACCTGCTCCAGCTGCGGAAGCGCGCGGATCCGGCCGCTCCGCGGAGCGTCAGCGCCGTCCGGAGCGTCAGCGGAGCGCGTGTCAGCGCTGTCGTCGCGCAGGACCGTCAGGTCGCGCACGTCGGAGAGCGCGATCAGGCGCTTGTCGTCGGGCACGTTGCGGCCGACGGCCCGGAACAGGTGCACGTCGATGGGCGAGGGCAGGCGGGTGAGCTCGAAGTCGGCGAGGCGCCACAGCCCGAGCCGCTCGGCCACCATCGGGTGCAGGCCGCGCAGGGTGCGGTCCTCGACGGGCCGCCGGTCCTGCGGCGAGGGCCGGAACGTGAACCAGGCCGACCGCTCGTCCCCTTCCGGACGACGCACGGCCACCGCGACGCGCTCCAGGCGCTCGGGGAACCGCCCCAGCAGCGCCCGGATCTTCTCCGCCGAGCGCTCGGGGTCGGCGTCGGGCGCATCACCGGCGATGACGTAGAGGTCGAGCAACGCCGTCGCGTCGGGCCGCAGCTGGGCGATCAGCCGCCGCAGGTCGCCCTGCACGGACATCGGGTCAGTGCCCGCGGCGGCGTCCGGCTCCGTGTGCACGGTCGTGGCCAGCACGACGCGCGGCTGCCCTTCGTAGGTGTAGGACGCCGTGAGCAGCGGCCGCCCGGCCCGGTCCTCGACTGTGACGTCGGACAGCTCGCGCACCCGGTAGTAGCGCCGCGTCATCACCTCCAGCATGACGGCGTGGTGGCGCGGCCCGAACACCTCGAGGATCGGCTCGGCCGCCGCAACGATCCGGTCGATCTGCGCGGCCCGCTGTGTCGGGTCGGCGGCAAGGTGGTCGAGGGCGTCGCGCACCGCCTGCTGGCCCCGCGCGCGCTCGGCCTCGATGACCGGGGCGTCGAAGCAGGTGTAGCGCACCCTTCTGGCGAGGCCGCCGACGACGGGGTGGCGCAGCTGTGTGGCGTTGACCAGCTGGTCGAGCACCCGCTGGTAGCCCTCGCGGCCGCCCTCGGGCAACGAGTCGGGGTGCCGCAACCGCCAGCCGAGCAGGTCGAGGATCACCGGGACGTGCACGGACGCCCTGCGGTGCGCCAGGAACATCCGGTACAGCGCCGACGACAGTCGGTCGGACTGCTCGAGGTCGGGCACGCCGTAGTGCGCCAGCGCCGTGCGCAGCTTGGCGCGGAACGACTCCGGCAGGCCCTCGGCGTCGGCGTCGCGGGAGCGCAGGTAGGCGTAGAGGTACTCCTGCGGGTTGCGGGCCTCCTCGCCCGTCGGGTCGACCTGGCTCTCGTCCTCGGGCCCCCGGCGGTTGCGGGAGAGCGCGCAGAGGTCGGCGAAGATCTGGAACGTCGCGAGCTCGCCCGCCAGCACGGTCGGGTCGTCGGGGGCCAGGGTGTGGCGCGCCGAGTTCAGCGCGGCCAGCAGCGGGCGTGCGTCGGCCTCGTCGATGTCGTAGCCGAGCACGAGGTAGCGCAGGGACGTCAGGGCGTCGGCGGCGACCGCCGCGGGGTCGGACCCCGCCACCGGCGGCGTCGCGAGCCCGGCCAGCGACGCGCGCTCGCCGCCGACGACGGTCTCGCCCTCGGCGTCGGGCTCCAGCCTGATCAGCTTCGTGCCGCCCTCGACCTGTGTGTTCGGCGCGACGAGGATCTCCTGCACGCGCCCGGCGACGGGGGCGCGCAGCGCCGTCTCCAGCTTCATGCTCTCGACGACCGCGACGACGTCACCGGCCGCGACCTCGTCACCCGCCGACACCGGGATCGCGACGACCATCGCGGGCGCGGGCGCGCGGACCATCCCGGCCTCCCCGCCGGAGATGCGGTGCACGGCGCCGTCGACCTCGACGAGGTAGTCGCTGCCCTGAGGCACCGACAGCACTGCGAACGTCTTGTCGCCGACGGTGAGCTTGCGCTCGAACCGCCCCGTGCGCTCGGCCTCGACGTCGACGGCCTTTCCGTCGAGCTCGACGTGGTAGCGGGTGCGGCGTGACTGCGCGACCCGCAGCCGGTAGGCCTCGCCCGCCACCCGCACGTCCACCTGGTGCCAGGTCTCGTGCCCGACCTCGGGGCGGCCGCGCTCCGCGGACGCGAACAACCGGGCGCGCTGCCGGGCGACGTGCGCGTTCTGCGCCTCGACGGCCGCGGCCAGCAGCGCGACGTCGGTGCGCCGCGGGGGCATGTAGCCGTCGGCCATCATCGTGTCGAGCCAGGTGGTCGACAGGCTGCCGTTGCGCACCTCGGGGCGGTCGAGCAGGTCGAGCAGGAAGGCCTTGTTCGTGGTGCCGCCGTCGATCACGGCGGCGGTCTGGCGCAGCGCGCGGGACAGCCGGGCGCGCGCCTCACCCCGGTCGCGGCCCCACGCGATGACCTTGGCGATCATGGAGTCGAACTGCGGCGGGATGACATCGCCTGCGGCCACGCCGGTGTCGACGCGGATGCCGGGCCCCGAGGGCAGCGCGAGGTGCTCGATGCGGCCGGGGGCGGGTGTGAAGCCCGCCTCGGGGTCCTCCGCGGTCAGCCTGGCCTCGATGGCGTGGCCGCGCGCGGACGGCATCTCCGGCGCTATCTCGCACAGCGTGCCGCCGCCTGCCACGTGCAGCTGCAGCTTGACGATGTCCGCGCCGGTCGTCGCCTCCGTGACCGGGTGCTCCACCTGCAGCCGGGTGTTGACCTCCAGGAACGACAGCAGCCGCTCGCCGGGCTCGTACAGGAACTCGACAGTGCCCGCGTTGACGTAGCCCGCGGCCTTCACCAGTGCGGCGGCGGAGTTGCGCAGCAGCAGCTCCTGCTCGGCGTCCAACGCGGTGGAGGCGGACTCCTCGATCACCTTCTGGTTGCGCCGCTGCACGGAGCAGTCGCGCACGCCGAGCGTCCAGACGTCGCCGGTCGCGTCCGCGACGATCTGGACCTCGACGTGGCGGCCTCCGGAGATCGCCCGCTCGAGGAACACGGTGGCGTCGCCCGCCGTCTTCGCGGCCTCCGATGCGGCCCGCTCGAAGGCCTCCGCGAGGTCCTCGGCGCGCTCGACCTTGCGGATGCCGCGCCCGCCGCCGCCCGCCGTCGCCTTGACCATCAGCGGGTAGCCGATGCGCTCGGCGTGCTCGCGCGCGGCCTCGATGTCGGCGACCGGGCCGCCCGACCATGCCGCCATGGGCACGCCGACCTTCTCGGCCAGCAGCTTCGAGGCGATCTTGTCGCCGAGCCGCTCCATGACCTCGGGGGAGGGGCCGATGAAGACGATGCCGAGGTCGCGGCACAGACGGGCGAACTCGGCCTTCTCCGACACGAAGCCCCAGCCGGGCCACACGGCTTCGGCGCGGGCGAGGGTGAGCGCGCGTTCGAGCTCGGCGTAGTCCAGGTAGGGGGAAGGGCCGAGGTAGTCGGGGTCGTCGGGCCCGATCAGCACGGCTTCGTCGGCCTCGCGGACGAACATCGCGTGCCGGTCGACGGCCGTGTGGACCGCGATCGTGCGCAGCGGGACCAGGCCCTCGGCGTTCCACTCCCGCACCGCGTTGATCAACCGCATCGCGGGCTCACCACGGTTGACGATGGCGACCCGCCGGAAAGCCTGCTCCGTCACGCCTTCGCTCCTTTGCTCCGTCTCGGGGCCCACCCAAGCCGACACCCCGTTCGGGCACAACCCGCGTGCGGGGGACGGCGCCCACGGTGAGTCCTGCACCTGGACACGGTGAGTCGTGCATCTGGGCCCGGTGAGTCGGGCACCTGGACACGGTGAGTCGTGTATCTGGGCCCGGCAAGTCCGGCGAAGAGGCACGGCGCGCTCGCCGAGCGAGGGCGCGCGGGCGGCGGCGGTGGCGAGGAGCGGGAAGGGGCCGTCAGCGGGGATGCCGGACGGTCCGCCACGCTACGACGGTCGAAGTCGACACCGGCGGGTTTTCGGGCGGCCCAACCCCGCCGGTGTCGACCTCGACCGCGACGGGCCCGACTCAACCCAACGCCGTTCGGCACTGCGGCCGCCGGGTAAACCGGTGCCGCACTGGATCGTCGTCTCGCCAACGGTTGGCAGTCCAGTTCACCGTCGGCCCGCGACGGTTCGAGCATCGATATGGCCGAACGGAGTAGGAGGCCATGCCGCCACGCGGCGGAGTGCGGCGTCGATGCGGCCCGCGGCACACAGGCGGGCCAACTCGTCGACGTGGTCGGCGTGCGTGCGGGCGCGGTTGCGCGCGTAGTCGGCGGCGGAGTCTTTGCTGACCATGAACGCCCAGTCGCTCGACAGCGCCAGCAGTGCCTCCTGGGCGAGCGCGTCAGCCACCG
>DASWUV010000007.1:0-13253 GCA_036401495.1 Pseudonocardia sp.
GGGCCGGTGAGCCGCGGACCTTCCGGATTGGTGTCCGGTCAGCCGTTCGGCCCGGCGTCCGCACTGGTCGTCGGGTCGGTCGGGATGAGGGTCGGGTCGGTGGCAGGCGCGTCCGCGGTGGTGTCCGGGCTGAGCTTCTCCACCGGGTTCTGCTGCCCGAGGAACTCGTCGCTGTCGGGATCGGGCGCGTCTGCCGGGTTCTGTGTCATGGGTCGGCGTGCCCGCGCCCGCCCCCCTCTGAACGTCGCGTCCCACATTGAGACAACGGGTACGGCGAAGCTTCAACCGTCTCGACGAACAAGGTTTGGCGCGTCAGTTCGTGCCTAGCCCAGCGCAAGAAGCACGTCCCACAACGAGAGAGGCGTATCGATGACCAACGCAAGCAGCAACCAGACCACCGACATCCGTGAGTTCGGGCAGGAGCTGTGGAGCTACCTCACGGGCAAGGAAGCGACGATCGAGTACACGTTCGACAACATGGTCGTGGAAGTGCCCAAGACCACCGGCGCCGACTCCGAGCGGGCCGTCTGGAAGCTCAACGGCACCGTTCGGGTGCGGACCGCGGACAAGGACAGCGCCGGGTCGCTCGGCACGCGCAACGGCTCGTCGTGACCCCGTCGTCCCCGGCTCTGCCCCCGCTTGACGGCCGCGGCGCCCCGGCGTTCGACGTCGAGGCCGATCTGACCGTCGAGGTGGACGGCGGGGCCGACGGTCACGCATGGGGGCGGCTGACGGGGGACGGGCGGCGGCTTCGCCTCGTGGTCGACCGGCCCGAGGTGCTCACCGGCTCAACCGGCCGCGGCATGGTCAGAGCGGTGGCGGCCCGGCTGGCCGCCCTCGACCTGCACGTCGAGGTGCATGGGCCGCGGGGACGGATCGCGACGCTCGACCCCGCACGCAACAGCAGGCTCAGCGCGCTCGTCGTCGGCAGCCCGCACATCGCGTTCGCGCCCGCGGCGTGGCCGCTCGCGCTGCGGACGGGTACGCCAGGGCTGTCGCGTCGCGGAGTGGCTGTGGTGCTGTCGGCCGTCGCGGGCGTGGCCCTCACGTGGGGCCTCACCCGTCGCCCCCGGTGATCGAACCGGCAGCACGATCATGAAGAGTGGACGTGGAACCAGCGGGGTAGAACAACGTCGTCGCCGATGTACGGCGGCGACGGAACCTAGGGAGACAACGATGGCGCTCGACGACGACGACATGACGACCTCCGACAGTGGTGCCGAGGGCCCGGCCGACTCCGGCGCGGGCGGCGGCACGCCGAGCACCCACGACGGCGGTGCGGACGGCGGTGCCGACAGCGGTGCCGAGGGCCCGGCCGACTCCGGCGCGGGCAGCGGCACGCCGGGTACCCACGACGGTGGCGCGGACGGCGGTGCGGACAGTGGTGCCGAGGGTCCGGCCGACTCCGGCGCGGGCAGCGGCACGCCGGGTACCCACGACGGCGGCGCGGACGGCGGTGCGGACAGCGGCGCCTGATGACCGCTGATCTCACCCACTCGTCCGGTGCCGGGGCGTCGACAGGCGCTCCGGCACCGGACGGGTCGGTTCTGCGTCGGATCACCGGCATGGGCGCCGAGGACTTCGCGGCCCGGCACTGGGGACGGCGTCCGCTGCTGATCCAGTCCGCCAACCCCGGTGCCTTCGCGGACCTGCTCGACCTCGACGGCGTCGACGAGCTGTTGTCGCGCCGCGGCCTGCGCACGCCGTTCGTGCGGCTGGCTCGCGACGGGGAGGTGATCGGCTCGAGCGCCTTCACGGGCCCCGGCGGCGTCGGGGCCGAGATCGGCGACCAGGTGCGCGACGACAAGGTGGCCGACCTGTTCTCCCGTGGCGCGACGGTCGTGCTGCAGGCCCTGCACCGCACGTGGTCGCCGGTGGTCGAGCTGGCGACCGCACTGGGCGCGGAGCTCGGTCATCCCGTGCAGGCCAACGCCTACGTGACTCCGCCGGAGTCGCGCGGTTTCAGCGCCCACTACGACGTTCACGACGTGTTCGTGCTCCAGATCGCGGGCAGCAAGCGGTGGCAGGTGCACGCGCCGGTGCACCCCGATCCGCTGCGCACGCAGCCCTGGAACGGGCATGCCGCGGCCGTTCGCGAGCGGTCGCGCGAGGAGCCCGCCTTCGAGGCCGTGCTGGAGCCGGGCGACGCGCTGTACCTGCCACGCGGCTGGCTGCACGCGGCGACCGCGCTCGGCGGCGTCTCGGCGCACCTGACGGTGGGCGTGCACGTCGTGACCGGCTACGCCATCGTCGAAGCGCTGGTCGCGACGGTGGCCCGCGACCCGCGGCTGCGAGCGACGCTGCCGCTCGGCCTGGACGTCGCCGATCCCGAGCAGGTGGCGCCGCATCTCGACGCGGTGCGCGCCGCGCTGCACACGGCGCTCGACGCGGCGAGCGCCACGGAGGTCGCCCGACACCTGCGGACCGGGGTGTGGGGAGGAGCCCGGCTCGAACCGGTGCGCCCCGTGGCCACTGCGGCGTTCGTCGAGCGGCTGGGCCGAGGGGACGCCGTCCGCCTCCGCGTCGGGCTGGGCTGCAGGCTCGTCGACACCGACGAAGGGGGCGTGGCGCTGGAGTTGCCCGATCGGACCCTCAACCTGCCTGCGCACACCCGGACGGCGCTGCGGGCGTTGTTCGAGGCGGGCGCCGCCGTCGTCGGGGACCTGCCGGACATGCCGGAGCCCGACCAGGTGGTGCTCGTCGCCCGGCTGCTGCGGGAAGGTGTCGTCGTGCCTGCGCCCGCGTCGTAACGTGGCAGGCGACATGAGCCGATCAACGCTGGTGGCGCCCACCCGATGCTCGATCGCGGCCGCGCTGGCAGGCGATTCGCCGGTGGGCACGGCGCCCCCCGCCCGGCAGTGGTTCCTCGTCGAACATCCCGGCCCGTGGGGACGTCTCGGGTACGCGGGCTCCGGCCTTGACCCGATCGCCGTGGACGCGTTGGCGCAGTGGGCCCAGGCCTGCGGCGGGCGCGTCGTGCTCATCCGTCGACCGGGGAGGGCGGCGCAGGACCGACCACCCGGCCGCCGTTGGTTCCGGGTCGACTCGCGCCCCGGCCGGGAGAGCATCCGCACGGGCGTCGTCACCGACGAGCACGAGTTGCGCGCCGCGCTCGCCGACCCGGCGGGCGACATCCACGACGAACCACTCGTCCTCGTGTGCGCGCACGGGCGCCACGACACCTGCTGCGCCGTGAGCGGACGTCCTGTCGCGGCCGCGCTCGCCCGTGCCGAACCGGAAGCGGTCTGGGAATGCAGCCACATCGGCGGCTGCCGCTTCGCCCCGACGATGGTCCTGCTGCCGCACGGTTTCGTGTTCGGCACTCTGCCGGAACCGGCAGCGGCTCTTCAGCTGGTCACCCGTTACCGGGCCGCCACGGTGGACGAGCGTTGGATGCGCGGCCGCTCCAGCCTGCCGCCTGTCGTGCAGGCCGCACAGCACGCAGCCCGCACGCAGCTCGCCGCGCCCGGCGTCGACGCGCTGAAGGTGGTGGAGCTCGCGGGCGACGAGCGGCTGTGGACCGTGCGGCTCGCCGAACCGGACTGCGTCGTGCGCCTCGAGGAACGTCGGGTGGCCGCAGGTCGACCCCTCACGTGCGCGGCCACCAACGCGGGATGGCTGCGCACGTTCGACATCGTCTCGGTGACCCCCGCCTGAGACGCGGCGGGCGACCCTGGGAGCACCTCCGCCGCATGATCTGCACGTCAGTCGGGTAGTCCCTGTCAACAGCGGTGAGCGGCCACGGTGTGGAGCATGTCGCCGGACCGCTCACCTTCCGCCAGGTGAAAGGCAGAGTGAGATGACTGATCGACCAACCGATTCTGATCGGGACGACACCGCTACCGCAGGTGCGTCGTCCCCGCTTGATCGCCGCCGCGAGAAGCTGCACGCGAGCAAGGCCGCCGCGGGGGCTGCGGCCGACGCCGTTGCCGCCCTCGACGCGCGCCTCGACCAGAACTCCACCCAGACCCGCGAGCACGAGGCAGCGCTGCAGGCCGCACTCGACCAGGTCGCGGCCATGAAGAAGGCCATCAAGGCCGCGGCCAAGCAGAAGAGCCAGCTCGAGTCCGCCCGCAAGGACGCCCGGCGCGACGCCGCCCGTGCGCAGCAGCGCGCGGCTTCGGCCGAGGCGAAGTACGACCGCGCCGTGCTGGCCGACATGGTGCGCAGGGAGAAGGACCGCGATCTCTCGGTGCACGGCTCCGGCAAGCCGACCGACCCGGAGTCCGGGGACGCGGGCAAGCAGACCGACCCGGAGTCCGGCCCCGCCACCGCGCCCGGCGCGGAGTCCGGCGACCCGAAGCCGAGGGCGAACACCGCTACGGGCCGCCGCCGCACCACGGACACCGCGCGGGCGACCGCCGCGCGCGGTACCGCGGCCCGGGCACGGGGGGAGACGGCCCCCACGCCCGACGAGAAGCCTGCGTCGGAAGCCGCAGCCCAACCTTCATGATCGACGAACCCGGCGGATTCCGTGCACAGGCACAGGAAATCCGCCGGGTTCGGTGGTCACTACGTGGTGTCCGTGGCCGGTCTGGTCAGTAGTTGCTCTGCAGGACGAGCATTGACCGGGCAGGAATGCGGATGTGGGCACCCGGCGCAGGGGTCCGCTGCCGCTTGTTGACCAGCAGCGGGTCAGCGGTGTCGAGCGCGGCCTGCCACGACTTCCCGTAGCTCTCGTCGGGAAGGGTGAAGCCGTGCTGCTGGTGATGACTGTTGATCAGCAACAGGAACGAGCTGTCCACGACAGGTCGGCCGAGGTCGTCGCTGTCGGGGATCTCGCGTCCGTTGAGGTAGATCGTCAACGTCTGGGTGCGGCCGGAGTTCCAGTCCTGGTCGTTCATCGGCTGGCCGTCGGCGCGTAGCCAGGCGATGTCGTCGATGCCGGTGCCGCGCAGCGGCTGGCCCTGGAAGAACCGCTGACGGCGGAAGATCGGATGCGCGGCGCGCAGCTTCGCCAACCGTGCGGTGAACTCCGTGAGGACCTCATAGTCGCGCGCGGCGTCCCAGTCGACCCAGGACAGCTCGTTGTCCTGGCAGTACACGTTGTTGTTGCCCTGCTGGGTGCGGCCCAGCTCGTCACCGTGGGCGATCATCGGCACGCCCTGGGACAGCAGCAGCGTGGCCAGGATGTTGCGCTTCTGCCGCTCCCGCAGCGCAACGATCTCCGGGTCGTCGGTGGGCCCCTCCGCACCGCAGTTCCAGGACCGGTTGTGGCTCTCGCCGTCGGCGTTGTTCTCGCCGTTGGCCTCGTTGTGCTTGTCGTTGTAGGAGACGAGGTCGTTCAGGGTGAACCCGTCGTGCGCGGTGACGAAGTTGATCGAAGCGATCGGGCGGCGGTTGTCCGCTTCGTAGAGGTCCGATGAACCGGTGAACCGCGCGGCGAACTCACCGAGGCTCGACGGCTCGCCCCGCCAGAAGTCGCGCACCGTGTCGCGGTACTTGCCGTTCCACTCCGTCCACAGCGGAGGGAACCCGCCGACCTGGTAGCCGCCGTCACCGACGTCCCACGGTTCGGCGATCAGCTTGACTTGGCTGACCACCGGGTCCTGGTTGACCAGGTCGAAGAACGCGGAAAGCCGGTCGACGGAGTGGAACTCCCGCGCGAGCGACGACGCCAGGTCGAAGCGGAACCCGTCGACGTGCATCTCGGTGACCCAGTACCGCAGCGAGTCCATGATCAACCGCAGCGACTCGTGGTGGCGGACGTTGAGGCTGTTGCCCGTGCCGGTGGTGTCGTAGTAGTGGCGCTTGTCGCCCTCGACCAGGCGGTAGTAGGCCTGGTTGTCCACACCGCGGAACGACAGCGTCGGGCCCATGTGGTTGCCCTCGGCGGTGTGGTTGTAGACGACGTCGAGGATCACCTCGATGCCCGCTGCGTGCAGCGTGCGGACCATCGTCTTGAACTCGTAGACCTGCTCGCCGCGGGTGCCGAAGCAGGCGTAGTCGTTGTGCGGGGCGAAGAAGCCGATGGTGTTGTAGCCCCAGTAGTTCGACAGGCCCTTGTCCGCCAGCGTCGAGTCGTGCACGAACTGGTGCACCGGCATCAGCTCCACCGCGGTGACGCCGAGCTGGCGAAGGTGCCCGACCATCACGGGGTGGGCCAGACCCGAGTAGCTGCCGCGCACGTCGGCGGGGATCTCGGGGTGGCGGATCGTCATCCCCTTGACGTGTGCCTCGTAGATCACCGACTCGTTGTAGGGGACCCGCGGCGCCTGGTCGTTCATCCAGTCGAAGAACGGGTTCACGACCACCGACTTCATCGCGAACGGACCCGAGTCCATGTCGTTGTAGGCGTCCGGGTCGTCGAACCGGTAGGAGAACAGCGCCTCGTTCCAGTCGTTGCGCCCGTCCATCGCCTTCGCATACGGATCGAGCAGCAGTTTCGACGGGTTGCAGCGCAGGCCTGCGTCGGGGTCGTACGGCCCGTGCACCCGGTAGCCGTACCGCTGGCCGGGCCAGATCCGCGGCACATAGCCGTGCCAGACCAGGCCGTTGCGCTCAGGAAGGTCTACCCGTGCCTCGTTGCCCTCGTCGTCGATCAGACACAGCTCGATCCGCTCGGCGACCTCCGAGAAGATCGCGAAGTTCGTACCGCCGCCATCGAACGTGGCCCCCAGCGGATAGGGCGAGCCCGGCCAGATGTGCATGCGTCCTCCACAGTTGCGGGGCCCACGTGGTCCCACGCTCGGCTCTACCCGTGAGCGTGTTGCTCAACCCGATCGGTGACGCCGATCGCAGCCCGCAACGTAACAACCTCGGTCGGTGCCTCAGCGTCCGGCTGACGCAGGCGCGTCGCGCTTGAAGTCGGCGGGGCGGAACCGGCCGTCCGACAGCTTCCCTTCGATTTCCTCGAGGCTGGCACCGGTCAGGTCGGGCATGCGGAAGAACACGAAGAGCCAGGCCGCGACGTTGAACGCGGCGTAGAGCCACATCGCGGGCCCGACGCCGACCGCGCTGATCAGGCTGAGCAGCGTCAGGGTGATCAGCAGGTTGGTGCCCCACAGTGCGGCCGACTGCACTGCGGTCCCCGCCGGTCGCACGGCCAGGGGGTAGGTCTCCGACCCCGTCAGCCACCCCATCAGCTGCAACCCACCCGCGTTGAACAGCATGAACACCACGAGGCACGCCACGACGAACGCGATCGAGTCACGCCCCGCATGGCCGGTGACGAACAGCAGCCCCAGCACGAAGAGTGCGGCGGCAGCGCCCGGGATCATGATCAGCGTGAGCCGCCTGCGGCCGACCTTGTCGATGATCGACAGCCCCACGAGCTGTGCGACGAGGTAGCTCAGCCCCAGCGCCACCGACACGTCCAGCGCGACGTTGGCGGCGAAGCCCGCGTCGGTCAGGATCGTGGGGGAGTAGTAGACGATCATCTCGATGCCGGACAGCTGGGTGAAGATCGCGATTCCGCAGCCGAGCACCAGTGCGGGCCGCACCCAGCGCTCGCGCAGGCCCGACCAGCCGCGGGTGCTCGCCGTCTGCTCCTTGCGGGCGAGCTCGGCCATCTCGTCCAGCTCGCCATCGACGTCGTAGCCCGACGGCCGCACCCTCTGCAGCACCGAGCGCGCGCCATCGCGGTCGTCTCGCCGGATCAGCCAGCGCGGGCTCTCCGGCAGCCGCGTCAGCAGCGCCAGCATGATCGCCGCCGGGACGGCGGCGATGCCGATCGACACCCGCCACACGATCGACTCGGAGGCTCCGACCACGGTCGCGATGAGGATGCCGACGCCGATGGCGATCTGGAAGGCGAGCACCAGCCGACCCCGGTACTTCGGCGGCGAGAGCTCGGCGACGTACATCGGCGCGGTCTGGGTCGCCCCGCCCACGGCGAAGCCGAGCACGATCCGCCCCAGCGAGAGCAACACCGGGTTCGGGGAGAACGCGCACCACAGCGAGCCGATGACGAACACGACGGCCAGCAGCAGCAGCGTGCCCTTGCGGCCCCGCCGCTCGGAGAGCCTGCTGCAGGTGAGCGCGCCGATCACGGCACCGAGCAGAATGCTGGCCGCGATCACCTGTTTCCAGCCCTCGGCGATGCCGAAGTCCTTCGTGATCTGCAGCAGTGCGCCCGAGATGATGCCGGTGTCATAGCCGTACAACATGCCGGATACGGCCGACACCACCGCGATGACGACGACCAGACCTGTCAGCTGTCCCGGCGCGGCCGTTCGTGTTTCCTGATCGCTCACGAGGGCCGCATACCCACTAAGAGCCAGTTCTAGTGACGCCTGCCACGTTTTTGTTCAACGGCTTCGCGAGCGGGTCCGTGGCTGACTCGCAGAGCGCGCCCTCTTCGACTTAGTCGGCGGGACCGGTGGTCAGGGTGACGGTGGCGGTATGCGGGCCGCCCGCGTTGTCGGTCCAGCTGACCGCGATGCGGTCACGTGGGTGGTGGTTCGCGAGCGCCTCGGTCAGCGCGGCCGTGTCGTCAATGGCGGTGCTGTCGATGGCGGTGATCGTGTCTCCCGCGCGAAGGCCCGCCGCGGCCGCCGGGGAGCCCGCCACCACGCCCGAGATCGTCGGCTCGCCCACCCGGCCACGCGCCGCTGTCATCTGCACCCCGAGGAAGGCCGGTTGACCCTGGTGGATGGTGGTGCTGTCCTCGCCCGCCACGATCCGGTCGGCGATGCTGATGGCCCTGGTGATGGGGATGGCGAAGCCGACTGAACGGCCCCCGGCGGCGGTCGTGTCGAAACCGCCCCGGTCCGACGCCGACGCCGCGGTGTCGATCCCGATCACGACGCCGTGGGAGTAGAGCGGGCCGCCCGAGTCGCCCGGCTGCACCGAGGCATTGACCTCGATGAGCCCGGTCAGCCGCTCCGCGTCGGCGCCCGTCTCGTCAGAGGCGGTGATGTCGCGGCCCAGCGCCACGACGGTGCCGCCTGCCGCCGTCGGGGTGCCGCCCGCACCGCCTGCGTTGCCGACCGCCGTCACCGCGTCGCCGACTCCCACCTGGCCTGCCTGGCTCTCGGTGGCGAGGTGGGCGGTGGCCAGGCCTGCGGCGCCGGGCACGCGGAGCACCGCGATGTCGTCGCTGGGGTCGGTGCCCACGACCGAGGCCGTGTAGGAGGCTCTGGTGGCGGGCACCGTGACCCGGATCCGCGTAGCGCCCTCGACGACGTGGTTGTTGGTGAGGATCTCGCCGTTGGAGGTCAGGACGACACCCGTACCGGCGGCGGCGCCTTGCCCGTAGTCGAGCAGGGTGGTGATGTCGACGACGCCGACCTCCTCGACGTTCGTGGCCTTCCCGCTAGTGCCTGCTGCCCTGGTCGGAACCGCCGCTGCCGGGCGGCCCGAAGCCGTCGCGCCCGGCTTGGCCTTGGCCGCACTCGCCCCCGACGTCTGGGTCGCCGGGGCCGCGATGGCGGGGGTGGCCGGGCTGGCTCTGCCCGCGATCGTCACTGCCGTGAACGAGGACGGACCGAGCACGATGCCACCCACCGTCGCGGTGGCCAGCACCGCGACCGCACCGACCGCGGCCGCGGGCCCTCGGCGGTGTTTCGTCCGTCGACGCGTCATCTGCCCGGGTTGGATCGTCTGCCCCGGGCCGGACACATCCTGCCGCTCAGCCATTCCCCGCTCCGGTGTTCGGTTCTCTACGCCGGAGTCTAGGCAATACCGCAAGGTGAAGAAGTTCCTGTGAATCGACCAATCTTCGGCTGTGATCCTGGCCGGGGGTCGATCAGCTGGGCTGGTCGACCTTGTCGAGCCAGTCCATCGCCGCGTCGATCCTGTCGATGATCGAGATGTGTCCTTCGTCGGGGTACAGGCGCAGCTCGGCGATCGGGCACCGGTCCGCGAGCCAGCGGGCGTGGGCGGTGGGCACGAGGCGGTCGTGCTCGCCGTGCAGGACCAGCACGGGTTGAGCGACGTCGGCGACGGCGAATCCCCAGGGGTTGACCAGGGCGTCGTCGTCGTCAAGATAACCGTCTTCACTGCCGTCGAGGGCGGCTGTGGTCGTCGAGCGAAGCCACTCCCCGTAGGGGCCGCCGAGCGCGGCCAGGTCAGCAGGGGCGAACATGTCCGGGTCGAGCTCGTGCTCGCCCGCGAGGTGCGCCTTGAGCGGGCCGCGGCCCTGCGTGGCTGCGCGGAGCTCGGCCGCGTTGGACTCGACCATGTCGCGGTACCAGTCAAGACCGGCCGCTTCGAAGGGGGCGGTGCTCGCGATGCAGACGACGGCGTGGACCCGGTCGGCCAGCAGCGCGGCGCAGGCGAGCGCGTGCGGACCGCCTGCCGAGTAGCCCGCGACCGCGAACCGGGCGACCCCGAGATGGTCGGCGATCGCGGTGACGTCCGCGGCGACGGCAGCCACGTCGCGGCCCGATGACGGCGACGACGTCCCATAGCCGGGTCGGTCGTGGCCGATCCAGCGGACCCGCTGGGCGGACGCCATGGGCGGCGGCTCGGGCGGGCGCCCCGTCTGTGGCGTGCCGTGGTGCCAGAACACGGTGAGCGGGGGCGGGTCGCCCGGCCGGTCGCTGTCGTAGCTGTCGTAGACGTGAACAGTGCGCCCGTCAGCCATCTCCACGTTCGTTGCCACGCTCTCCACCGCGCCAACCTAATGCCGATGTCGGTAGCGGGTCTTGGCCGGACCCGTGACGGCGAAGCGCAGGCGTGTCCAGGTAACGGGCGTCGTGGTTGCACCGAGTAGTGAACCGACACCGGAACGCTCACCCCAAGCGTGCTCCGGACGCTCCCCGCGCAGTCCGTCCCTCGGAGTTGATCGATGCTGCAACGCCTCCCCGTTCGCGGGCGTACCCGCCCCCTCTTCGGCATCGGCCTGGCGGTAGTGCTCCTGACGGGCCTGACCGGGGTGTGGGCGGCGGCCAACGCCGCGGGAACCGCCTACTTCGTGGCGCCGACCGGCTCCGACACCAACACCGGCACCAGCGCTGCCGCGCCGTTCAAGTCCCTTCAGAAGGCGCTGGACCTGGCTGCCCCCGGGTCGACGATCACCCTCGCGCCCGGCGTCTACCACCAGTCCGTCGTCACGAGGACCGACGGCACGGCCGCGAGCCCGATCACGATCAAGGGCCCGGAGAAGGGGAAGGACGTGACCGGCCGCTACCAGGCGGTCCTCTTCGGCACGGGCAGCAACGTGGTGAGCATCAACAACAGCTACTACACGCTCGACGGTTTCACGATCGACGGCCAGCCCAACATCGACCACACCGAGTATCCGGCCACGCTGGCCCAGGTGCGGCCGTTCAAGGACGCCGTGCAGACCCGCGCGGTCAACAGCAAGCTCGTCTTCGTCGGTGCGGACGTGGCCTCGCACGACATCACCGGAACGCGCATCTCCAACATGTTCCTCAACGGGTCCGGTGGGGAGTGCGTGCGGTTCCGCAACCGCGCCTCCGCCTCGCTCGTCGTCAGCTCGGTGATCCAGTGGTGCGGGATGTACGGGCAGGGCAACGACACGACCCAGTACCGCTACCACAACGGCGAGGGCGTCTACGTCGGCACGAGCGACAAATCGACCGACCAGCCGCTCTACGCGAGCGATACGAGCAACGGCATCGTCGTACGCGACTCGGTCGTGCACACCTTCGGCGCCGAGTGCTTCGAGGTGAAGGAGAACGCGCACGACAACCGGATCGAGGACAGCGACTGCGGGTTCGACGACGAGCCGCTGTCGTTCAAGGGCAGCAACATCGAGCTGCGCGGGGACCACAACCTCGTTCGCCGCACCACCGTCCACGACAGCCGCAGTTGGAACATCAAGATGGCGTCGGACGCGGCGCAGTACAACCTGGGCGGGAACTCGATCGAGCTGAGCTCGTTCCACGACGCCGCCGCGCCCGCGCTGCGCGCCGACCAATCCACCACCGGGTCGACGTACTGCGGCAACACCTTCGCCGACACGCCCTACGTCGAGGGCCAGAGCAACATCGGCGACCCGCGGCAGCCCTGCGTCGCCGTCGACACACAACGGCCCACCGTGTCCGTCACCAGCCCTGCTGACGGGGCGATCGTGGCGGGCACGATCCCGATCACGGCCGACGCCGCCGACGACGGCGGGGTGACCCGGGTCGACTTCGCGGTCGACGGGGCCCCGCTGGGCAGTGCCACCGCCGCCCCGTGGAGCCAGGACTGGACGGTGCCCACCGAGCCCGGCCCGCACACGATCACCGTCACGGCCCACGACGCCGCCGACAACGTCGCCACTGCCGAGGTCGATGTCACCGCAGGCGCCGACGTCATCCCGCCCGCGGCCCCGGTGGGGCTGAGCGCGCAGGCCACCTCGACCACATCGGCCACGCTCACCTGGACAGCCGCCACCGACAACGTCGGCGTCACCGGCTACCGGGTGCTGCGCAACGGCACGCAGATCGGCACGACCACCACAACGCTCACGTTCACGGACACGACGCTGACCGGAGGCGCGACCGCCGCCTACACCGTGGTCGCGATCGACGCTGCGGGCAACGTCTCGCCCGCCTCGAACAGCGCTGTCGTCACCACCGCCGCCGCCAAGGCGATCGCGCTCGAGGCGGAGTCGGGCACCGTTACCGCGCCGATGACGACCGCCGCCGACGTTGCGGCGCAGGGCGGCCGCTACGTCGTGCAGACCGCCGGGACCGGCACGGGCAAGGTCACCTACAAGATCCCCGTGCCGCTCGCCGCGTCCTTCGTCCTGGCCTTCCGGGCGCTTGGCCCGAGCACGTCGAGCGACTCGTTCACCTACGCCGTGGACGGGGGCTCCGCGCTGGTCCTGAATCTGCCGAGCAGCGCGCGCACCGCGTGGACCTGGTTCAACGGCCCCACGCTCACCCTGACCGCGGGCACCCACACGCTCGTGGTGGCGAAGCGCGAGAACGGGGCCCGGCTCGACGCGATCACGTTGACACCCCCCGGCGCGGCGCCCCCCACCTCGACCCCGACCGCCACACCCACTGCCACCCCGACCGCCACCGCCACGGCCACCGCCACGACTGCGCCGCTGCCGACGACGGCTGCGCCCGTGCCGACGACGGCGCCGCCGCTACCCACGACCACGCCGCCGGCGACGACGGCCCCGCCTGTCACCACCACCGCGCCCACCACCACGCCTGTCACCACGACAGCGCCCCCGCCGCCCCCGCCGCCCCCCGTCATCGCAGGCGCGAAGCTGTTCGAGGCCGAAGCCGGGACCGTCACCGCGGGGATGGCGGTCGCCGCCGACGCGAAGGCCTCCGGCGGCCACTACGTGGTGGCGCGGTCTGCAGGAACCGTCACCTACGCCGTCTCGATCCCGACGGGAGGCA
>DASWUV010000008.1:0-4333 GCA_036401495.1 Pseudonocardia sp.
TCCTGCCCGCCGCCGCGGCACAACTTCACCGAACTGCCCCGCATCCGCTCCGAGCGCCCCGCGTTCGAGCTGCACTACCCGCACCTCGTGGACAAGTTCCGGGAGGAGGCGCACGTGGGGCAGCAGTCCTCGCCCTACGAGAAGGTCGCCGCGGGCACCCAAGGGGAGACGAAGCCGGGCGGCGACGAAAAGGCCCGCTAGCGCGGTGCCCGGCACAACGGTCCTCATCACCGTCAGCGGACCTGACCGACCCGGCGTCAGCTCGGTGTTGTTCGCCGCGCTGACCCGGCACGGGGTCGACCTGCTCGACGTCGAGCAGGTCGTCGTCCGCGGACGGCTGACGCTGGGTGCGCTGGTCGTCGCCCACCACGATCCGGAGGCCTTGCAGGAGGCCGTCGAGCAGGCCATGGCGAGCATCGCCATGCAGGTGGAGACCTCGCTGGAGGCGGACGACGACCCGGCGACGCGGCGGCACTCGACGCACGTCGTCGTGGTGATCGGGCGGCCGATCACGGCAAGGGCGTTCGGTTCGGTCGCCCGTGCGCTCGCCGATGTCGGGGCCAACATCGACTCGATCCGGCGCGTCGCGGACTACCCCGTCACGGGGCTGGAGCTCATGGTCTCCCCGGTGCCCGGCCGCGGATCGGACGACTACCCGCCCGGCACCCTGCGCAAGCGGCTGGTCGACGTGGCGCGGGCGGCAGGTGTCGACGTCGCCGTGGAGCGGGCCGGGCTCGCCCGCCGCAGCAAACGGCTGATCGTCTTCGACGTCGACTCCACGCTCGTGCAGGGCGAGGTGATCGAGATGCTCGCCGCGCGGGCCGGTGCGGAAGAGCGGGTCCGGGCCGTCACCGAGGCGGCGATGCGCGGCGAGCTGGATTTCGCCGATTCGCTGCGCCAGCGGGTGGCGACGCTGCGCGGCCTGCCTGCGTCGGTGCTCGACGAGGTCGCGGGCCTGCTGGAGCTCACCCCGGGCGCACGCACGACGATCCGCACCCTCAAGCGCCTCGGCTTCCGGTGCGGGGTGGTGTCCGGCGGGTTCACCCGGGTGATCAACGGTCTCGCCGTGGAGCTGGGGCTCGACTTCGTGGCGGCGAACGAGCTGGAGATCGTCGACGGACTGCTCACCGGCCGGGTCGTCGGCGAGATCGTCGACCGGCCCGGCAAGGCGACCGCGCTGGCCCGGTTCGCGCAAGCCGTCGACGTGCCGCTGGAGCAGTGCGTGGCGGTGGGCGACGGGGCCAACGACATCGACATGCTGACGACCGCGGGGCTGGGGATCGCCTTCAACGCCAAGCCCGCGTTGCGCGAGGTCGCGGACACCGCGCTGTCGCTGCCCTACCTCGACGTCGTGCTGTTCGTGCTGGGCATCACGCGCGACGAGGTCGAGCGGGCCGACGCCGCCGACGGTGTGAGCAGGCGTGTCCCCATCTGACCGCGCGCGGACGTCGTGGCCAGGGCCACGCGCCGCGCGCATGACCTCCCGGTGACGCTGCTGGAGCCGCTCGCGCAGCGCTACGGCGCAGCGCGCGGCGGACCGGTGGTGATCCCGCCGGAGCCCGACGGCGTCGTGCGCGCGATGCCGATCATCCTGCGGCTGGAGCGTCCACCGGCCGCGCGGACGCCGATGCTGGAAGCCGCGGCCAGGGCCGCGCTGGCCGTCTGCCTCGACCCCCGCGCCGACACCGAGTGGCACGACGCGCTGAGCACCTGGGTCACCAGTCGCATCCGCAAGATCGCCCGAAGGGCTCGCGGTGCGCACTGGGCGGCCGTCCAGGAGCTGCCCGGCGTCACGTGCGAGGTGGACGGGGCGCAGGCCCGCGCGCTGCTGCCCGGCCCGGTCGACGACGTGCCGAAGGCGGTGGCGCGCCTCCAGATCGGCGGTACCGACCTCGAACCCGACGTAGCCGGGGCGCCGCCCCGCGACGTTCCGGTGATCCACGTCAACGCCGCGCTGCAGATGACCGTCGGCAAGGCGGCGGCCCAGGTCGGGCACGCCTCGATGCTGTACGCGGCCGCACGGGGACTGGTCGAGGTGCCCGCCTTCGCCGTGCGCGACGCCGGTCCGGAGGAGTGGGCGGCCCTCTGCCGTGCCGTCGAGGCGGGGGACGCCGTCGCGGTCCGCGACGCGGGGTTCACCGAGGTCGCCCCCGGCACGATCACCTGCATCACGACGCCGCCCACCGGGTAGCGACCACGCGCTCCCGCCGTCACGGCAAGGCGCTGCCGCCTGCGCGGCCCGGCCGGCATGCTGACCCCCATGGTTGCGCGTCGGATCGACGCCGCGGAGCGGCGCGCCCGCTTGGCGGTGCGGCACCGGCACGTCGTCGAGGAGCGCACCGACGACGTCCTCGCGCTGACCGACGGTCTCGTCGCGCTGCACTCCACCGACCCGGTGTCGGTCTACCTGTCCGCGGCCGCGCGCATGGTCAACCCGTCGCTCACCCCGCTCGACCAGGCGCTCTACGAGGACCGGAGCCTCGTGCGGCACCACGCCATGCGCCGCACGCTCTGGGTCTTCGGGCACGAGACCGCCCGTCTGGCGCACCACGCCGCGACCGTCGGGGTGGCGAAGGTGCAGCGCCGCAACACCCTGGCGATGCTCGCGGCGGGCGGTATCGCCGAGCCGGAGAAGTGGTTGGCCGCAGCGTCGGACGACATCGTCGCGCTGCTCAGTGAGACCGGCCCGCAGCCTGCACGGGTGATCGGCGAGCGCCTGCCCCAGGTGGCGGTCCTGGTGCCGGTCGGCACGGGCAAGTTCGCCTCGACCCAGTCCGCGCACTCCCGGGTGCTGCTCCTCATGGGCTTCGAGGGACGGGTCATGCGCGCGCGGCCCACCGGCACGTGGATCAACGGGCAGTACCGGTGGGCCGCCACCCCGACGTGGTTCCCCGACGGGTTCGGCGCACTGGACGCTCGCGCCGCCGCCGCCGGGCTGGCCCGGCGCTGGCTGGCCGCGTTCGGCCCCGGCACGCGCGCCGACCTCGCCTGGTGGGCGGGCTGGACGGTGGCGGTCACCGAGCGGGCGCTGGCCGACGTCGGTGCGGTTGAGGTCGTGGTCGACGAGGGCACCGGTTTCGTCCTGCCCGACGATGTCGACCCGCCCCTGCCCGCGCCGCCGTCCGCGGTGCTGCTGCCCGGCCTCGACCCGTCGACCATGGGCTGGAAGCAGCGCAGCTTCCACCTCGCCGACGCCGACGTCCCGCTGCTCTTCGACCGCAACGGCAACGGCGGCCCGACGGCGTGGGTCGACGGCCGGATCGTCGGCGCCTGGCACCGACGCGCCGACGGCGAGATTGCGCTGCACCTCACGGCCGACGTCGGCGCCGAGGCCCGCGCCGCACTGGAGACCGAGGCCGACGCCCTGACGAAGCTGCTGGGCGAGGTCCGCTTCAGCACCCGCTTCCCGGCACCCGTGCAGGCGATTCTCGGGCAGGCGTAGCCGTACGCTGCCTGCCGTGGACGACGCCCGTCTGAGATTCCTGTTCGGCACCGTGCCCCCCGCGCAGAGCTACGCCGACGAGGACGGCATCCTGGCGCTGCTTGCCGCGGACCGGAGGGAACCCGAACCCCTGCGGGCCGTCGTTGCGAGCCAGGTTCTCGCTGACGATCCGCCCGAGACGTGGCGCGCCGCCGCCCGGCTTCTGGAGGCGGGACTGGGGCGCCACGACGCGATGGACCAGCTGGTGCTCGCACTGGGCCCGCTGATCGACGCGATGACGACCGACGACACGCAGTCCTTCTCTTTCAAGGACTACCTGACGGCGCTCGACCGCCTCCCGTTGCCCGCGGTCGCCGACGTGCTGGCGGACTACGTGGCGCTGGCCCGAGAAGCGCAGGTGATCCCGGTTGACGAGCTGGAGCAGCGGGTGGCCGACCGCTTCGGGCTGTCTGCCGATGACCCGCTGGCCGAGTCGCTGCTGAATGCGGTCGACCGCGAGCTCCTCGAGCGCGCGGACAGCCCGCTGACCATGCTGGCGCCCGATCTCGTCGTCCACCTGCCCGCGCTCGTCGACGGCTGTGTGCTCACCCATCGGCTGAGCGCCGCCGAGCAGGCCGGGCACCACCTCGACCTCGAGCCGGATCTCGCCGCGTTCGAGCGGCATCCGCGGCCCCGGATCGGTGACGTCGACCTGGTCCGCGACGGCGACCGCTGGCGTGGCCCGACCGGCTGGCTCGACCACCTGCCGACAGGCGCCGTGCTCGCCGTCCGGGCGGCGGAGGACGGCGAGGTGACGATCGAGGCGCTGTCCGCGGAGCCCGACGCCCGGGCTGACCTGGTCGAGGCGCTGCGGAATCGCTACGACGTCGAGATCGAGGAGCCCTGGTTGCC
>DASWUV010000009.1:0-33550 GCA_036401495.1 Pseudonocardia sp.
TCGCGCACGAAGGCCGTTACCACGACGCGCCGCTGCGGGCGGGGGATCCCGTCGTCCGCAACACCGGCCACGGCCATGGGCATTCATAGCGTCGCTACAAAGCAACCGGCGCCGATTGCGCGCATCCTTGCGTCGTGACGGATCTGGAAGGGCGTGACCGCGACTCCGCACAGCAACGCGACACCCCACAGCAAAGCGACACCCCGCAGCAAAGCGACACCGCAGCGGTCGCTTCGCGCGCCGGTAGTGCCGCACGCAAGGATCGCCGCCCGGTGTGGCGCCAGTTGGCGAGTCGCACGCTGAACGGCGCGTGGGACGAGGACATCTTCAGCGAGTCCGCGTCGTCGGCGTTCTGGCAGACGCTCTCGCTCCCGCCGCTTCTCCTGGGTCTGTTCGGTGCGCTCGGCTACATCGGGGGGTGGTTCGGGCCCGACACGGTCACCGCGGTCGAGCAGTGGATCATCGGGATCACCAGCGGGGTGTTCAGTCGCAACGCGGTAGAGCAGATCATCGCGCCGACCGTCAACCAGATCCTCACCACGGCACGAGGCGAGGTTGTGTCCGTCGGCTTCGTGCTGTCGCTGTGGTCGGGGTCCTCGGCGATGTCCTCGTTCGTCGACGCCATCACCCGCGCCCACGACCAGTACCAGCAGCGCAACCTGGTCTGGCAGCGGCTTCTCGCGCTCCTGCTCTACGTGGTCGCGCTGGTCGTCGGGATCGTCGTGCTGCCCGCGGCGGCGCTCGGGCCCCGGCTGTTGCCGCTGCTGCCCGCCGCGTGGGCACCGTTCGCCGAGTTCGTCATCAGCTCGCTCTACTTCCCGACCATCGGTCTGCTCGTCGTCCTCGCGCTGACCACGCTGTACAAGATCGCGCTTCCGTTCAAGCCCCCGTGGTACCGCGGCCTTCCCGGTGCGCTGCTCGCGGCCGTCGTCTTCCTGGTCGGCGCGACCGGCCTGCGGATCTACCTCAACTGGTTGACGGGCACCGGCTACACCTACGGCGCGCTCGCCGCACCGATCGCCTTCCTGCTCGCCACCTTCTTCATCGCGATGGCCATCATCATGGGCGCCCACTTCAACGCCGCGGTGCAGGCGCTGTGGCCCGCACCGCTGCGCCGCCGCGGCCGGGTGGTCAACAACCGCGAGGACGCGCGAGCCCCGGCCGAGCGGGCGCTCGACGAGGCGGTCGAACGCGACCCCGAGGCGGCGGCCACGGCGTTGGAGAAGCTGAGCTACGTCGTGACCCGCCCTTAGCCACCGACGAAGCAGCCGGGGCCGCCCCGAAAGGCGGCCCCGGCTGCGAACGTGGTCGAGTCACTGCACCTGCGGGCTGCTGTCCACGTTGCCCCGCCAGCCGCCTTCGGCGCCGCCGCGGCTCTCGATGAACTTCTTGAAGTTCTCCAGGTCGCCCTTGATGCGGTGCCCGACGATGCCGAGGGCATCGCCCGCCTTCTCCACGAGGCCCTCCGGGTCGTGGTCGAGCTGCAAGGTGACGCGGGTGTTGCGCTCGTCGAGCCGGTGGAACGTGACCACGCCTGCCTGGTGGGTGCCGTTCTCGGTCTTCCAGGCCACGCGCTCGTCGGGATGCTGCTCGGTGATCTCGGCGTCGAACTCGCGCTGCACGCCTGCGATCTTCGTGACCCAGTGCGTGCGGGTCGGCGTGAGCTGGTCGATCCGTTCGACGCCCTCCATGAACTCCGGGAACGACTCGAACTGCGTCCACTGGTTGTAGGCCGTGCTGACCGGCACGGCGACATCAATGCTGTCAGTGACGTTCTTGGTCATGGTGAGGGTGTACCCACCGCGGTCCCGGTTACGCATCGAATGGGCCGGTTTCGGCGGCCGGGAAGCGGGGCAAGACTGTGTCATGCGCCCTTTTGACGACATCACCGCGCTGGAACGCGTCGAGTGGCTGGACAAGCCCGCGGCGGTGGCTCGATCGGTGGTGCAGCGCCTGCTGCGGAACCAAGGCGTCAAGGACGCCCTCCACGGCGTGTGGCTCGGCCACCCGCTGCATCCCGGCGCGGCCCAGTTCGCAGCGGGGTCCTTCACCTCGGCGGCGCTGCTGGACGCGATGTGGGGACCGCGGTCGGCCAGCTCCCGGCTCATCGTGGCCGGGTTGGCGGCCACCGCGCCGACCGTCGCCAGCGGGTGGGCGGACTGGGCCGACGGCCATGAGGACCAGCAGCGGGTCGGCCTCGTGCACGCCGCGACCAACGGCACCGCCGTCGCCCTCTTCATCGCTGCGCTGACCGCGCGAGCCCGTGGCCGTTCCGGCCGCCTGGCCTCCGTCGCAGGCGGCGTCGTCGTGGGCATCGGGGCTGCGCTGGGCGGGCATCTGGGCTACCGGCAGGCGCTGGGCGCCAACCACGCCGAAGCCGTCACGCACATCGGGCCTGCCGAGTGGCAGCCGCTCGGACCCCTGGTCGACCTACCGGAGAACACGCCCATTCGGCGGCGCGCAGGCGCCGTCGACGTCGTCGTGGTGCGTCGCGGCCATGATGTGACCGCGCTTGCCGACAGCTGTCCGCATCTCGCGGCGCCGTTGTCGGACGGCGAGCTGGTCGACATCGACGGCGACCCCAAGCTCGTCTGCCCCTGGCACGGCTCGCAGTTCCGGCTGGCGGACGGCTGTGTCGTCCACGGACCCGCGACCGCGTCCGCACCTCGGTTCGAGACGCGCCTCTCCGGGGGCGTCGTCGAGGCACGGGTCGTGCGCATCCCCGGCGTCGACGCAGCGCCGGGCGCGCCGCCGAGGCAGCCGCAAGTCGACGGTGTCGTGGACGGCAGCGCCGATGCCGGTGTGGCGCGACCCGCGCGCGGGTAACTGTCCACATGACGTCGAAATCGGACCAGACCAGCCCCGTCGTCGAGAAGGCTGCCACCATCGCCTACAAGCCGATCGGGCTGATTTTCAGCGTGTTGGGCGGCGTGCTGGCCAACATCGTCTTTGGCCAGGTGTGGAAAAGGATCTCCGATGCCCCGTCACCTCCGAACGCGACGGACGAGGACTACTCGACCCGCGAGGTCCTGCTCGCCGCGGTGTTGCAGGGCGCGCTGTTCGCGCTGATCAAGTCGGCTGTCGACCGCGCCGGGATGCGGGCCGTGCGGCGAGCCGTCGACGGTCCCCGTCGCGCCTGAGGCCGTCACTGTGAGGTAGCGCAGAGCGCAGCGACGGAGCAGCCGCAAACACAACACCTCGGCCGGCGCGTACCGCGATGCCGGACGGGGTACTCATCTTCACAAGATGTCCGGAGGCTTGGCGGAGGGGGGCGGTGAAAATACCGGAGATGATGGATCGGACCGAGAGGACCGAGCCGTGGTCGGTGGTCGAGCACCTCGTGCACACTTTCCGTCTGCACGCAGGCGACCAGCGCGGCCTGGTGACGGCGCTGTGCCGGGAATCGGTGCGGATCGTGGAAGGCGCCTGCGACGCCGGGGTCATCGTCGCCGGGCGGCACGGCTTGGAGGTCATTGCCACCTCCGGGCCGCTGCCCGAGAAACTCGACGCCCTGCAACACGAGCTCGACGCCGGGCCGTGCCTGACCGCAGCGCGTGAACAGGCCGTGGTCCGAATCGACGACCTTGCCATGGACGGCCGCTGGGACGGCTTCCGCACGGCGGCACTGCACTCGGGCGTGAGCAGCATGCTCTGCCTACCTCTTCGCGTCGATGCGGCCGTGTTGGGGACCTTGAGCCTCTACAGCGACCGGAGCGCGGCGTTCACGGACGCCGAACCCGCCGTCCGGGTGCTCAGCGTGTTGGCGGCGGCCACGCTGTCGGAGATACGGCGCAAACAGGACTTCGAACGAGCGTTGCGCTCGCGCGACCTGATCGGCCAAGCCAAGGGCATCCTCATGTACTCCCGCCGCATCGACGCCGACACCGCGTTCCGCGTGCTCACCGAACGGTCGAAGGCCACCAACACGAAGCTCGTCGAGGTGGCCCGGTCGGTCACGGAGTCGGGCGCGCTGTTGTGACGGGGTAACGCCACTCAGGACAGGTGACCGCGCAGCTCACGCAAGGTGCGCGACAGAAGCCGCGACACGTGCATCTGGGAGATCCCGACCCGATGCGCGATCTCGGTCTGGGTCATCTCACCGAAGAACCGCAACATCACGATCGTCCGCTCGCGCTCGGGCAGCGCGTCCAGCAGGGGACGCAGCGCGTGGCGGTACTCGACCTTCTCCAGCTCGCCGTCGAGCTCACCGACCCGATCGACCAGCGGAATGCCCGTCCGCGGGTCGACCGCGTCCAACGGGTTCGCGTGGTGACCGGCCTTGGCCTGCAGCGCTTCGATGACCTCGTCCACCCCCGCGCCGAGGCATTCGGCCAGCTCACTGGGACGTGGCGACCGCCCCAACGACTGCGACAGCGGCCCGCTCGCCCGCCCAATGGCGACGCTCAGGTCCTTCAACCGCCGCGGCACGCGCATCGACCAGGTGCGGTCGCGGAACCACCGCAGCATCTCCCCGCGCACGCACGGAATCAGGTAGCCGAGGAACTCGCCGCGCGCCAAGCCCGGGTCCCACCGGTCGATGGCCGTGATCAACGCCACCGTGCCGACCTGGGTGAGCTCCTCGACCGAGGCCAGGTTGCCGCTGCCGTGGCGCCGGGCCAGGTGCTCGACGACGGGCACGAATGCCATGATCAGCTCGTCCCGTAAGGCGTTGCGCCGCGGGTCGCCCACCGGAAGCGCGGCGAACTCGCGCAGCTTCGGCATCTGGTCGGCGTACTCGCTCGGCGAGCTGACCTGCTCGTCGGCGAGCCGGTCGTGCGGAATCTGCTCTTCTGGAATCTGCTCTTCTGCGACCTGGTCTTCTGGGACCAGCTCTTCGGGGACACCGACCTGTTCTTCGGTGACATCGGCCTGCTGAGCAGGAATGCCGACAACATCTCCGAGAACGGACATGGTCATCCCCCGTCAATAGCGGAGAGGGCGACCGGTTTGTGCCCGTGGCCGAGGAGTCGCAGCCACCACGACCGTACCGCCGTCGCGGCTTCCGCGCGCTTTGAGACGAGCGCACTCGGCTCATCGTGGCCGCACTCAGGCCAGAAGCGACGTCGGGTCGGTGTAGGACAGACCGTGGGCCTGGGCGACCGGCTCACTGACGATCTTGCCGCCCAGGGTGCTCAACCCGGCCGCCAGCACCGGGTTGGCCTTCGCCGCCTCCGGCACGCCCAGGTTGGCGACCTGCACGAGGTAGGGCAGGGTCGCGGAGGTCAGTGCCATGGTCGACGTGCGAGCGACGGCACCGGGAATGTTCGCGACGCAGTAGTGGATCACGCCTTCCTCGACGTAGGTCGGGTTGGAGTGCGTCGTGGCTCGGCTCGTCTCGAAGCAGCCCCCCTGGTCGATGGCGATGTCGACGACAACGCTGCCGGGCCGCATGCCTGCGATCATGTCCCGGCTGACCAGCTTGGGCGCCTTGGCGCCGGGGACGAGTACCGCGCCGACCACGACGTCGGAGTCGGCGACGTAGGCGCTGAGGCGCGCGCGGTTGGGGACGACGAGATCGAGCCTGCCCCCGAAGATGTCGGAAAGGTAGGCGAGCCGCGTGGGGTTGGTGTCGAGCACGCGCACGATGGCGCGCATCCCCACGGCGATCTTCGCGGCCTCGGTGCCCGCCACGCCGCCGCCGATGATGGTGACCTTGGCCGCCGGGGTGCCCGGCACGCCGCCGAGCAGCAGGCCCGCTCCCCCGGCCGGGCTCTCGAGGTGGTGGGCGGCGGCCTGGATCGCGAGCCGCCCCGCGACCTCGCTCATGGGCGTGAGCAGCGGAAGCCGTCCGTCGGCCGTCTGGACCGTCTCGTAGGCGATCGAGTCGATCTTTCGGTCGGCGAGGAACTCCGTCAGCTCGCGGTCCGCTGCGAGGTGCAGGTAGGTGAAGAGCTGCTGGCCTTCCCGGAAGCGGTGGTACTCGGCCGGAATCGGCTCCTTGACCTTGACGATCAACGACGCCTCGGCGAACACGGCGTCGGCGTCGTCGACGATGGTCGCGCCCGCTTCCGCAAACTCCGCATCGCTGAACCGGGACCCGATGCCCGCGCCCTTCTGCACCAGCACCTTGTGGCCGCCGTGAACCAACTCGGCGACGCCGTCGGGCTGCATCGAGACCCGGTTCTCGTTGTCCTTGATCTCGGCCGGAACCCCGACCACCGCAGCGGACATGAGCGGACTCCTCTCGTTCTCCGACGCCGGTCCTGCCGGACCGCACAAGATCCAACTGCTGTCGGCTGCCGACCCTAGCGTGACGTCGGCGCCCCCGGCGACGCTCGGTTCACGAGCTCACCTCAGCTCGCGGCCGCCCGCGCGCTGACTGCGGCCCTTGGGCCCGTACGGGTAGTCGCCGACGATCGGCTCGCTTGCACCGTCCAGCAGCTGCGTCTCGTCCTCCGAGAGATGCAGCCCGCCCGCGGCCAGGTTGTCGTCGAGCTGCTCGATCGTGCGCGCTCCGAGGATCACCGACGAGACGGCGGGCCGGTCGGCCGTCCACGCGAGCGCAACCTGTGCCATCGACACCCCCCGCGACTCGGCGACCTTGGCGACCGCGTCGATGACCTGCCATGTCCGCTCCTGCGCGTTGCGCGGCGCGTAGGCCTCCATGCCCCGCTCGGGATCGTCGCCGAGCCTGCTGGCGCCCTCCGGGGCCTCGTCGCGGCGGTACTTGCCGGTCAGCCATCCGCCCGCCAACGGCGACCAGGGCAGGATGCCGATGTTCTCGTTCACGCAGACGTCGGTCAGCTCGTACTCGATTTCGCGCACCAGCAGGTTGTACTGCGGCTGCAGTGTGACGATCGGGGTCAGGCCCAGGACCTCGGTGAGCATCGCGGCCTTCTGCAGCTGCCAGCCGAGGAAGTTGCTGACGCCCGCGTAGCGGATCTTGCCTGCCCGCACCGCGTCGTCGAAGAACCGCAGCGTCTCCTCCAGCGGGGTCAACGCGTCCCAGGCGTGTGCCTGGTAGAGGTCCACGGTGTCGGTCTGCAACCGCCTGAGGCTGGCGTCGAGCGCCCGCGTCAGGTTGGTCCGGCTCAGCCCCACGTCGTTGGGCCCTTCGCCCATCGGGAAGCGGCCCTTGGTCGCGAGGACGATCTGATCGCGGGCTCCCCCACGCTTCGCCAGCCAGCGGCCCACGATCTCTTCGGAGACACCTCGCGAATAGACGTTGGCGGTGTCGATGAAGTTGCCGCCCTGCTCGAGGTACCGGTCGAGCTGAGCATGCGACACGTCCTCGCTGCTCTCGTCGCCGAAGGTCATCGTGCCGAGGCAGAGCGACGACACGATCGTCCCGGACCCGCCGAGCGTGCGGTATTCCATTCCGTCCTCCTGAAGGTGCTGGTCAGCAGTGCGCGGCGCAGAGTACGCCCGATTCCGCTGCCGCAAACCCGGGAAGGAGGGCCGCCCAGCCGATGCCCTCAGCCCGCGTGCGCGCCGTCGGTGACGGTTCGGACCGCACCGCGCAGGCGGAACGCCCACACCACCATGATCACGCCGAAGACGACGGCGTAGGCCCCGACGAACCACAGCAGGGTGACGAGCGCGGCGCCCGGCAGGATCGTCAGCACGATGCCGAACAGCACACTGACGATGCCCGCGGCGAGCACCCAGCCCCACGTCCCCGAGCCACGCCTGCGCATCGCGAACGACTCCACGATCTCGGCGATCCCGTTGACGATGCTCCAGAACGCGATGACGAACAGGATCGCCAGCACGGTCACCCCCGGCCAGACGAACGCCACGATCCCGGCGATGACCGACACGACGCCCTGGACGATGTGCCACACCCAATGCGACTCTGCGCCCCGATGCCGGATCCCGGCCGCGATGGCGGTGACGCCGTCGAGGATCGCGTAGGCGCCGAAGACGAACACCAGCGCCAGCAACGCCGTCCCCGGGGTGAAGAGCGCGATCAGTCCGAAGAGGATCGCCAATATCCCGCGCAGCAGCACGAACCACCACACGGTGCGGGCTGCCGCGGCCACGTCGGGACTCGCCATGCTCGTCTCCTTTGGATAGCGCCGCTCCGTAGTCCGAAAGCTACTCTTGCCGACCCGTTCCTCCAGCCTCTGAATGGCTGTACCGGCGGGTCCTTAGCGCCGCGCGCCCGCTGTCGCTCGCGAAGGGGCGTGGTGCGGCCCGACGCCGTGGTCGAACGCCCAGAGCCGCTGACACGTCAGGTGCCCTTCCGGTGTCGGCGGCTGCACCGGACCGCGCCATCCGCATCGGCACGCGGGGGCGAAGGCGGTGAAGGTGCCCTCGGCGCAGCGGTGCACCTCGGTCCATTGGTCACTCCATGCACCATCGCGGTAACGCCCGGCCACGAAGCCGTCGTGAATGTCGGGCGCCCCGCCGACGCGTCCGTTGAACAGCATCCGATCAGTATCCGAGCTGCCAGACGCCCGGCAACAGACATCACCCGACCGGACGGGGCACAACCGCCCTGCGACCGCTTCCGCTTGCCGCGCAGTGTTCCCCGGCCGTTCGTCACCAGAGTGTGCAGCCGGTCAGCCGACCGCTTACCGTCGGCAAAAAGAGGTCTACATCGGGAGAACTATGGTTGCGCCAGCGCCCGCCAGGTTGACGAATGGTCGCAGGCCATTGCCGCAACACGTGATCGTCGTGCTTTTCGTCGTCGTGCCCATGGTGGCGCTGGTCGCCGCGGTGCCGCTGGGCTGGGGATGGGGAGTCGGCTGGGTCGACCTGGCGCTCCTTGCGGTCTTCTACCTCATCGGCATGCTCGGTGTGACCGTCGGCTACCACCGCCAGTTCACCCACCGCGCGTTCAAGGCTCAACCCTGGCTGCGCGCCGCGCTGGCGATCGCCGGGTCGCTCGCCGTGCAGGGCAGCGTCGTGAACTGGGTGGCCGACCACCGACGCCACCACGCCTTCGCCGACCGCGAGGGCGATCCGCATTCGCCGTGGGTGTACGGGGAGTCGTCGCTGGGGATGGCTCGGGGCTTCCTGCACGCGCACATGACCTGGTTGTTCGACCGGGACGAGACCAACCACAGCCGGTTCGCCCCCGATCTGGTCGGCGACGTGATCGTGCGACGCATCAGTCGCACCTTCGGGCTGTGGGCGGCGGTGAGCCTGTTGACACCCGCGCTGCTCGGCGGTCTCGTGACCTGGTCGTGGCAGGGAGCCGTCACCGGGTTCTTCTGGGGTGGTCTCGTCCGGCTCGCCGTGTCGAACCACGTGACCTGGTCGGTGAACTCGATCTGCCACATGGTCGGCAACCGGCCGTTCCGCTCCCACGACCGCTCCCGCAACGTGTGGCCGCTGGCGGTCTTGTCCATGGGCGAGTCCTGGCACAACCTGCACCACGCGGACCCCACGTGCGCCCGCCACGGAGTGCTGCCCGGACAGATCGACATCTCCGCGCGGCTCATCCGCATCTTCGAGCTGTTCGGCTGGGTCCACGACGTCAGGTGGCCGACACCGCAGCGCCTCGCCCGCCTCCGCGCGAAGCAACCCGTCGAGGCCTAGCCCGCCTCGATCACCTCGGCCGCTCCGATCGACTCGGCCGCTCCGATCGACTCGGCCGCCTCGATCAGGGCCCACCCGATGGCCCGCGCCCGTTCGGCGTCGAGCCGCGTCATCACGCCCGTCGTCGTCAGCAGGATGTCGGCTCCGGTGTCGGCCACGGCGACCTCGCGGTCGAGGTGGTGCACGCGAGGGCGCCGGACGCGGGTTTGCGGGATGTCGTTCACCGGGCAACGTTCTACCCCGAACGGTTGCTTGGTCAAGAATCCTGTCCGACATGGGGTGTTCGTCGGTAGTTGGGCGGCTGATAGCCGGCGCGACGGCCCGTCGCGGGAGGTTGCCGCGATGGGCTCTCCGATCGCGTCCGAGTGCTTCCTGCCCGTCGTCACTGCCGTGTGATGCGCATCGTCCAACTCGCCAACTTCTACGGACCTCGCTCCGGCGGACTGCGCACCGCACTGCACCATCTCGGCGCGGGCTATGTCGCGCGCGGCCACGAGGTGGTGCTGGTGACGCCGGGCGGGCGACCGGCCGACCAGATGCAGTCCTCGGGCATCCGGCAGATCGCGCTGGTCGCTCCGCAGCTGCCCGGCACGGGCGGTTACCGGGCGATCGATCCTTGGCGGGTGACACGGCTGCTGGACCGGATCCGGCCCGACGCGATCGAGGTGTCCGACCGTCTGACCCTGCGCGGTCTCGGGGCGTGGGCCCGGCGGCGGGGGGTGCCCAGCGTGGTCGTCTCCCACGAGCGGCTGGATCGTCTGCTGTCCCAGTTCCTGCTGCCCCAGCCCCACGCGCGCAGGCTGGCCGACCTGGCCAACGCGCGGATGGCCGCCGCCTACGACAGTGTCGTCTGCACAACGGCGTTCGCCCGTGCCGAGTTCGACCGGATCGGCGCGGCCAACGTGGTGCAGGTGCCCCTCGGGGTCGACCTCACCGCCTTCGCCCCGCGCCACCGCGACGCGGCGCTGCACAGGAGGCTGGCGGGCCGGGCCGGGACCCTTGTGGTGCATTGTGGACGGCTGTCGCCGGAGAAGCACCCCGAGCGCAGCATCGACACCGTCGCGGCACTGTGCGCCGCGGGGCACGACGCCCGGCTGCTCGTCGCGGGGGACGGACCCCGCCGCGCCGCCCTCGAACGGCGCGCCGCCGGGCTCCCCGTGACCTTTCTGGGGTTCGTCACCGAACGGACCGCCGTGGCGCGGCTGCTGGCCACCGCCGACGTGTCACTTGCACCGGGCCCGCACGAGACCTTCGGCCTGTCCGCACTGGAATCGCTGGCCAGCGGCACACCGGTGGTGGTTTCGGCGTCGTCGGCGCTGCCCGAGGTCGTCGGATCGGGCGGCGTCGCGGCCCTCGACACCACCGCCGCGTTCGCCGCGGGCGTGACGACCCTGCTCGCCGCCGACGAGAACACCCGCCGGGTTTCGGCGCGCGCTCGCGCGGAACAGTTCGAGTGGCGCCACACGGTGGAGCACATGCTCGCCGTCCTGGGCGCGCCGCCGACAGCCGCGGCGACGGGCGGACGGTGCCGGTCCGCCGCTGACTAGGCTCGGAAGGTGGCGTTCCGCAGCAGGTTCCTGTGGTTGATCAAGAACACCCTGAACCGCCTCACCAGCCGGATGGCCAAGGCAGGTGTCGGACCGTTCGCGCTGGTCCGCCACGTTGGCCGGAAGTCCGGCAAGACCTACGAGACACCGCTGATCCTCGCGCGCGTGCCCGAAGGGTTCGTCGCCGAGCTCACCTACGGACCCACCGTGAACTGGTACCGCAACATCACCGCGGCCGGGCGGTGCGTGGTGGTGGTCGGCGGCGCCGAGTACCAGGTCGACCGCATCGAGGCGTACGAGACCGACGCAGGCCTGCGTGCTTTCGGCAACCCGGCCGCTGTGCTGTTGCGGCTGCTCCGGCGCCACGAGTTCCGGCTCCTGCACACCGCCGAAGATCCAGATGGCCCTCATCGTTGAACCCGACCCTGGCCTGCCTGCCGAGTTCGCGGCCGAACGGGCCGTGCTGACGCATGCCCTGCGCGTGGTCGGTCGACGGTACCTGCGCGAGGCATGCACGTCGTCGACCGATAGCAGTTGCGGGTTATCGTTGATACGTGTTGGACACCGCGGCGACGGGCACGGGCAGGCGCGGAACCCGGGCGAACCTCGTCGAGGTCGCGGCACAGCTGCTGCGTGAGCAGGGACCGAACGGCGTCACCACCCGGGCCGTGGCCCAGGCCGCAGGCGTGCAGGCCCCGACGATCTACCGCTTGTTCGGGGACAAGGACGGGCTGCTCGACGCCGTCGCCGAGCACGTCTACGCCGCCTACGTCGCCGACAAGGCGCTCGCCGCGGGCAACAGCGAACCGATCGCCGATCTGCGGGCCGGGTGGGACACGCACGTCGGCTTCGGTCTCGCCAACGGGGCGCTGTTCGGTCTCCTGACCGATCCCGTCCGCAGCTCTCGGTCCCCGGCCGCCGCGGCGGGCCTGGAGATTCTCCGCGCCCGAGTGCGTCGGGTCGCGGCGATCGGCAGGCTGCGGGTACCGGAGCGCCACGCCGTCGCGCTCCTGCACGCCGCGGGCACCGGCGCCGTGCTCACCCTGCTCGCCCTGCCGCCCCAGGACCGGCAGCTCGACCTCGCCGATGCGTTGTACGACGCCGTGGCGCGGGCGATCCTCACCGACGCGCCGACGCTCGCCGACGACGGCACGACCCCCACCGCTGTCGCGTTCCGGACCGTCGTGCCGAACCTCTCGACGCTCACCGACGCCGAGCGGACGCTCCTGTCCGAGTGGCTGGACCGCGCCACCGACGGCTAGCGCCCGTGCCTCAGCCGAAGCCCGTGCCTGCCAGCTCGACCGGGTCGGCGACCGGCGTGCCCATCGAGACCGCGAGCCGCCGCGCGAGCTTGCGCAGCTCGGCGCGACCCGCGTCGTCCAGCGGAGCGCCGCTGGTGTTCTCGACCTGGGTGGTCAACCAGCCGATGAACGCCTCCACCACGTGCCGGAAGCCTGCCACGCCGCGCGGGCTGAGCGTCAGGCCTTTCGCGTCCGCCACCAGGAGCCCCGCCGCGACGGCGTCGGCGATCGCAGGCTCGATCACCCCCACCGGCATGTGCCGACCGCGCGCGATCACCAGCGGGTCGGCGAAGCCGACACGGACCTGCTGGATCGCGACCTGCCGCACGATCCAGAGCTGCACGGCGTCGAACCCGGTGCCCGACTCCTGGATCAGCGCGGGCACCGCCTCGACGAACCGGCTGCGCAGGATCCGCACGACCTGCCCCTCCAACTGCTCCGCCGAGCTGCGCTGATCCGGTATCCCGAAGCCCTTGCCGACGTCGGTCGCACCGGGACGCGCCAGCCCGCGCAGCGTCACCTGCTTCAGGAACAGTGCGACGACGAACGCGAGGAGAGCGACCGGGATCGCGTACAGGAAGATGGTCTGCACCGCGACGGCGTAGGCGTGCACGATCGGCGCGCGCTGGGCGGCGGGCAGTGCGGTGACGGTGGCGGGGTTGGTGGCCTGGGCCTGGCTCACCCCGGAGGCGAGGATCGCGGCGCCCAGCTTCGGCGTGAGCGTGGCGACATAGACGGTGCCGAAGATCGCCGAGCCGAACGAGCTGCCCATCGTGCGGAAGAACGTCACACCGGAGGTGGAGACGCCGAGGTCACGATACTCGGCGGTGCCCTGAACGATGATCGTCAGCACCTGCATGGTCAGCCCGATGCCGACGCCGAAGACCACCATGGCCAGCGAGGTCTGCCAGAAGCCGGAGAACTCGTCGAGCCGCGAGAGCAGGAACATTCCTGCGGCCATCACCAGCGAGCCCACGACCGGGAACGGCTTGTAGCGGCCGGTGCGGCTGACCGCGTTGCCCGACGCCGTCGAGGCGACGAGCAGACCGGCCACGAGCGGCAGGGTGCGCAGGCCCGACCCGGTGGCGGACACGCCCTGGCAGTACTGAAGGTAGGTCGGCAGGAAGGTGATGGCGCCCAACAGGGCGAACCCGACGATGAAGGCCAGCACCACGCAGACGGAGAACACGTTGCTGCTGAACAGCCGAAGCGGCAACAACGGGTCGGCCGCCCTGCTCTCGACGTAGACGAACAGCGCGAGCAGCACCACCGCCGCCGCGAACAGCCCGATGATCACGACCGAGTCCCACGGGTACTGGCTGCCGCCCCAACTGGTCGCGAGGATCAGCGCGGCGGACCCGGCGGACACGAAACCGATACCGAGATAGTCGATCACCGGACGGCCTGCGCGACGGGCCGTGGGCAGCAGGCGCACCGCGAACACCAGGATCACGATCGCGATCGGCACGTTGACGTAGAACACCCACCGCCACGACAGGTTGTCGGTGAAGAACCCCCCGAGCAGGGGGCCGAGGACGGTCGTGACGCCGAAGACCGCGCCGAGGGAGCCCTGGTAACGGCCCCGGTCGCGGAGCGGGATGATGTCGGCGATCATCGCCGTGGCCGTGACGGTCAGCCCGCCGCCGCCGATGCCCTGCAGCGCGCGCATCCCGATCAGCCACGTCATCGACTCGGCGAGCCCGCACAGCGCCGAAGCGATCGTGAACACGACGACGGAGATCAGAAATATCGTCTTGCGGCCGTAGAGGTCGCCGAACTTGCCCGCGAGCACGGTGGCGATGGTCTGGGTGAGCATGTAGGCCGTGACGACCCAGGTCATGTGCTCGGTGCCGCCGAGGTCACCCACGATGGTCGGCAGCGCGGTGGCGACGATCGTCGAGTCGAGCGCAGCCAGCAGCAGGCCGCCTGCGATGACGGCGAACGCGATGTTGCGCACGGCGGGCGACAGCTCCGGCGGCTCGGCGCCGAGATCCTCGGTGCCGACGGACCGACCGGCCTCCACACTGCTCATCGACGCGTGCCCCCTCGTGAGTCGGGCTAGCTCGCGGAGCGGCGCGGGGCCGCGGGCCGCTCGGACCAGGTGGCCCCGACGAGCACCATGCCCAGGCTCGCCGGGTTGGCACAACTGTCGGCGACCCGATGCCGGTCGAACATCGCCACGTCCTGGAACGTGCGGTGGCAGCCGCCGACACCGCAGTGCGCCTTGAGGGGGCCGTACCACGTGGCACCACAGCTGCCGCAGCTGCGTTTCAAGTTCTCCGGCGGTGTCGGCACAGCGACAGCCTAGGGTCAACCCCCGACAAGTTGAGCGCGTCGACCGCGGCCGGAGCGGTTACGGGTGTGTCAAGCGTCGTAGTCCACGGTCGCGGTCGCCGAGATCGGCAGGGTCTGGCATGTGAGGACGAAACCCGCGGCCACCTCGTCGTCCTCAAGCGCGAAGTTGCGCCGCATCGTCACGTCGCCGTGGGTGACCTTGGCCCGGCACGTGCCGCAGACCCCTCCCTTGCACGCGAACGGCAGGTCCCCGCGGACCTTCTGGGCGGCGTCCAGGACGGAGACGTCCCGCGGCAGGACGAGCGGGGTCGAGCGCCCGTTGAGCACGATCGTCACCTCGCTGGTCTCGCCATCGAGCCCGGAGTCGTGCTCGTCCCGGTCCGGCGCGGGCGGCGGCTCGTCGACGTAGAACAGCTCGCGGTGCACCCGCTTGCGGTCCACGCCCAGCTCGGCCAGCACGGTGACCGCGTCCTCCGTCATGCGCAGCGGCCCGCACAGCCACCACTGATCGATGCCGTCGACGTCCACGAGCACGTCGAGCAGGACCCGCAGCCGCTCCGCGTCGAGGCGGCCGTTGAAGATGTCGGCCTCGGTCGGCTCGCGGGACAACACGTTGAGCAGGTGCAACCGGGGGCCGTAGGCGTTCTTGAGGTCGGCGATCTCCTCGGTGAACATCACCGTGTCCGTGCGGCGGTTGCCATAGAGCAACGTGACGCGGGTGTCGTCGTGCGCGGCCAGCAGCGACGCGGCGATCGACAGCACCGGCGTGATGCCCGAGCCTGCGGCGATCAGTCCGTGCGCGGTCCGCGCCTCGAGGTCCGGGGTGAACGACCCGGCGGGCGGCCCGACCTCGACCTCGTCGCCCGGCTCGACCGTGCTCACCAACCACTCCGAGAACAAGCCGCCTGCCACGCGGCGCACGCCGACCCTGGGTGCGGCGCCGAGCGGGGCGCAGATCGAGTACGAGCGGCGCTCCTCACCATCGGGCGTGCGCTTGCGCAGGGTCAGGTACTGGCCTGGACGGAAGGCGTAGACGTCGCGGAGGTCGTCGGGGACCGCGAACGTCACGGCCACGGCGTCGTCGCACAGCCGCTCCACCCCCGAGACCGTCAGTGTGTGGAAGCCCGACGTCCGCGGCTCGACGACCTCGCTGTCCACCGCGGTGTCGACCTCGGTGTCGACGGGCGCGCGCACGTCAGATCTCCTTCATGTGCTCGAAGGGCTCCCGGCAGGCCGGGCACCGGCGCAGCGCCGTGCACGCCGTGGGCCCGAAGCGGGAGAGCTCCTCGGTGGCCGCGGCCCCGCACTGCGGGCACCGCACCGCGGACGACGGCGGGCCGAGCGTGAGCGGGATGGGCCCTGCGGTCCTCGGCCGCGTCCGGCCGGGCGGCGCGATGCCCGCCTCGGCCAGCTTGCGCAAGCCGTGCTCGCTGATCCAATCGGTGCTCCATGCCGGGGAGAACACGGTGCGGACCTCGACGCTCGCGTACCCGCCTGCGGTCAGCGCAGCACGCAGGTCGTCGCGCATCTCCTCGATCGCGGGGCAGCCCGAGTAGGTCGGGGTGATGGTGACCAGCACGGTCTCCCCTTCGACGTCGACGCCGCGGACCACGCCCAGGTCCTCCAGCGTCAGCATCGGCATCTCCGGGTCGACGACGCGCGCGACGATCTGCCTGGCGGTGGTCCTCGTGGGGGCGCTCACCACGTCGCCCCCTGGTGCAGCCGGGCGAGGCTCTGCATCTCCGCGAGGGCGTGGCCGAGGTGCTCGGTGTGGACGCCCTGGCGGCCGCTGCGGCCACCGATCGTTCCGATGAACGGCCGCTCCGGCCGGGTCAATGTCGCCTTGGCCAGCACCTCGTCGAGCACCGCTTCGACCTCCGCACGGGTCTGCGCGGGATCCGCGGCCACCCCGGCCTCGACCAGGCGTCGCTCCTCGTCGGAGGTTCGGAAGAGCTCCCCGACGTAGGGCCACAGCGCGTCGAGCGCGGACTGCATGCGGCGGTGCGACTCCTCGGTGCCGTCGCCGAGACGCAGTGTCCAGCGGGCCGCGTAGTCGCGGTGGTAGGTCAGCTCCTTGACCGCCTTCGCGGCCATGGCGGCGATCACCGGGTCCGCCGACCCGACGAGCCGCGCCACGAGCGCGAGGCGCCAGGACGAGAAGATCAGCAGGCGGGCGACGGCGCGGGCGAAGTCCAGGTCGTCCGACAGCTCGGCGAGGCCGACGTTGCGGAACTGGCCGTCGGTGCGCAGGTAGGCCAGCGCGTCCTCGTCACGCACGGCGGAGCCTGCCGTTGATCCCGCGGCGCCTTCGACGTGTCCGGCGCGCGCGAGCAGCACCCGCGCCTGGCCGAGGAGATCCAGCGCGGTGTTGGCCAGCGCCACCTCCTCCTCCAGTTCGGGTGCGTTCGACACCCACTCGGACAGGCGGTGGCTGTAGACCAGCGCGTCGTCGCCGAGCATGAGGCAGTACGCGGCGAGGTCCGCCGGATCGACGCCGTCGGGCAGCGGCGAGGTGATCTCCGCGCCCTTCTCCTCGACGATGCCGGAGCCGAACGCCCAGCGTGGGTCGTCGTGGCCGGTGGTCTCCGAAAGCGACTGGTAGGCGTTCGCCCCGTCGTGTTCCTCGACGTGCGTGTGGTGCACGTTCACAGGTGCGGCACCTCCTCCGGGATCGCGTAGAAGGTCGGGTGCCGGTAGACCTTGTCGGCGGCGGGCGCGAAGAACGGGTCCTTCTCCGCCGGGCTGGACGCCGTGATGTGGTCGGCCTTGACGACCCAGATCGAGACCCCCTCGTTGCGGCGGGTGTAGACGTCCCGCGCGCTGTGCAGGGCCATCTCGTCGTCGGCGGCGTGCAGCGACCCGACGTGCACGTGGTTCAGCCCGCGCTTGCCCCGGACGAACACCTCGTAGAGCGGCCAGGAGCGACGCGACGGCTTTCCCTCCCCCGTTTCCACCCCCGTCGTCGGCACCGCGCCGTGGCCGCCCTCGGCGGTGAAGTCGCCGCGCGAGTCGTCGGGGATCATGGCGCCGTCTCCTTCTTGTCACGGGCGGCCCGGTGGTCGGCGGCCTGCTGCTTTGCGGCATACGCCTGAGCGGCCTCGCGGACCCAGGCGCCGTTCTCGTGGGCCCGGCGCCGGTGGGCGACCCGCTGGGCGTTGGCCGGTCCCGACCCGGCGATCACGGCCTTGAACTCCGCCCAGTCCGGCCTGCCGTAGTCGTGCGCCTCGCGTTCGGCGTTCCAGCGCAGGTCCGGGTCGGGCAGCGTGATGCCGAGGGCAGCGGCCTGCGGCACGGACATGTCCACGAAGCGCTGGCGAAGCTCGTCGTTGGTGTGCCGCTTGATGCCCCACGCCATCGACTGCGCGGAGTTCGGCGAGTCGTCGTCGGGCGGCCCGAACATCATCAACGACGGCCACCACCAGCGGTTCACCGACTCCTGCACCATCTCCTTCTGCTCAGCGGTGCCGTTGACCATGGCCAGCAGCAGCTCGAATCCCTGCCGCTGGTGGAACGACTCCTCCTTGCAGATGCGGATCATCGCCCGCGCGTACGGGCCGTAGGAGCAGCGGCAGAGCGGCACCTGGTTGCAGATCGCCGCTCCGTCCACCAGCCAGCCGATCACGCCGATGTCGGCGTACGTCAGGGTCGGGTAGTTGAAGATCGAGGAGTACTTCTGCCTCGACTCGATCAGCTTTTCGGTGAGCTCCTCGCGGTCGACGCCGAGGGTCTCGGCCGCCGCGTACAGGTACATGCCGTGACCGGCCTCGTCCTGCACCTTGGCCAACAGAATCGCCTTCCGGCGCAGCGACGGCGCCCGCAGGATCCAGTTCCCCTCCGGCTGCATGCCGATGATCTCGGAGTGCGCGTGCTGGGCGATCTGCCGGATGAGGGTCCTGCGGTACGCGTCGGGCATCCAGTCCCGCGGCTCGATCCGCTGGCCCGCCGCCACGGTCTCCTCGAAGCCTGCCGCGAGATCGAGTTCCGGACCCGAGCGGTCCGCCGTCACCGTCATGGGAGCCTCCGCACCGAATGTTCGTTCGTCTCATGATGGCCCAGAGCGCCGATGCACGCAACCGTGCGCTGCGCCCGCTGGGGTGGCGTCGACTTCGCAGACCTTGCGGCGTCCCCGCAGATGCCGAACTTCTGTGAGGACGCCGGGCGGTCTGCGAAGTGGGCTTGATGTGAGAGGCGGGCGAGCGCGGGGGTCGCGTCCAGCGCGGGCGGCCGTGTGGCCGCGGCGGGTGGGCGGCGCCAGTGGGTGGCTGGGCCGCCGCACGCGCGAGCGGGTGGCCAGCGGGACATGATCACCGAGAATGGGACATGAGCGCCATATGCAGCGCTCATGTCCCAATCCTGGCGATCACCGCAGCCCAACCCCGCCCCGGCCCAGCCGGCCGGCCCGTCTGCGAAGTCGACGCCGCCGCGGCTAGCCGGGGACGCTGCGGCCTGGCGAGGTCCGCGCGGCCTGCCGGGGCGGCGATCGCAGCCCAACCCGGCCCCCAGCCCATCCCGCCTCCCAGCCCCACCCCTACCCCGCCCCCCTGGTCTACCAAGGCGCCCCCGGGCCCGCCGACCAGCACAGGGCGGGCGGTCAGGGGGGCGGGAGGATGCCTTCGGACACGATCCGGACCACCTCGTCGGGCAGGGTGTCCGCGCCCGGGCGACCCGGGCGGTACCACTCGATGATCGAGTTCACGGTCCCGGACAGCAGCCGGGCGGCCAACGAGGGCTCCACACCCGCCCTGACCTCGCCATCTGCCACGGCGTCGGCGACGAGCGAGGCGATCGACGCGTCGAAGGCGCGGCGGCGGGCGAGCGCCCAACGCTCAGTCTCGGTGTTGCCGCGGACGCGCAGCAGCAGCGTCACGTACGGCAGTTCCGAGGTCAGCACCTCGACCTGGCGCCGGATGATGTGGCGAAGGCGGCGCAGCGCCGGGCCCTCCTGCGCGGCAGGCTCCTCGAGAATCGCGAACAGGCCGTCGAGCGCGCGCTGCAGCGCCGCCTTCAACAGCTCTTCCTTGCCGCTGACGTGGTGGTAGAACGACGACTTCGTGATGCCCGCGGCACGGGAGAGATCCTCCATGCTGGTGGCGTCGTACCCCCGCGTGTTGAACTCGGCCACCGCGACGGCGAGCAGGGACGAGGCGTCGTAAACGGGTCGACGGGCCCCGGCCTCGCCCCGCGCACGCCGGGTGCGGACGACGGGTGTCGGAGGCTGTGCGGGCGCGGCGCTCACGCGCCCTCGAAACGCGGGGGTCGCTTGGCCAGGAACGCCTCCACCGCTTCGCGGTGGTCGCGGGTGGCCCCGAGCCTCGACTGCGCAGCCGCTTCCGCCGCGAGCACCGCGTCGAGCGGGGACACCGCAGCCAGCGCGACCGCCTTCTTGATCTCGGCGTAGGCCAGCGTCGGCCCTGCGGCGAGCTTGCGGGCGAGCTCCAGCGCCGCCGCCAGCACCTCCTCGACCGGCACCACCGCCCTGACCAGTCCGAACGTCTGCGCCTGCGCGGCGTCGAAGGACTCCCCCAGCAGCAACAGCTCGGTGGCCCGGGCGGCGCCGAGGGAGTGCACGAGGCTTGCCGAGACGCCGGAGTCGGCGGTCAGCCCGATGGCGGCGAACGCCGTCGCGAACGTCGCTGTGTCGGCCGCGACCCGCAGGTCACAGGCCAGCGCGAAGCCCAGGCCCGCGCCGACTGCGCCGCCGTTGATCGCCGCGACGACGGGCTTGGGCATCGTCGCGATCGTCCGAACGATCGGGTTGTAGTGCTTCTCCACCGTCCCCAGTAAGGAGGTGGGGTCCGACTCCAGGCTCTTCCTGTGCTCGCCGAGGTCCTGGCCCACGCAGAACGACGTGCCCGAGCCCGTCAGTACGACCGCGCGAACCCCCCTGTCGGCCGCCACCCCCATGAGCGCCGTGAGCAGCGCTTCCTTGAGTTCGACGGTGAGCGCGTTCCGCTTCGCCGGACGGTTCAGCGTCACGACCGCGACGGCTGGGTCCTTCTCGTCCGCGGTCACCAGCACTGCGGGGTCGACGTCGTTCGAGCCCGCCCCGGCGCCCGCGGCACTGTTCGTCTCCACCGGGTCATGCTAGCCTCCGCAGCAACCGAACGATCGTTCGTCGTACGGACGTTGAGGAGATCCATGAGCGCGCCCACCCTCCGCAGCCACGTCCTCGGGGACTGGCACACCTCCGCCGACGAGGGTCGACCGCTCTTCGACGCCGTCACCGGCGACGAGGTCGCCCGGATCTCGTCCACCGGTGTCGACTTCGGTGCCACCCTCGACTTCGGCCGCACCGTCGGCGGCCCTGCGCTGCGCGAGTTGACCTTCCACCAGCGCGCGGCCCTGCTGAAGGCGCTGGCCGGGCACCTGCGCGAGCACCGCGAAGAGCTCTACGCGGTGTCGGCGCGAACCGGTTCGACGCTGTACGACTCCAAGTTCGACATCGACGGCGGCATCGGCGTGCTACTGGCGTACGCGTCGAAGGCCAAGCGCGAGCTGCCCAACGACACCGTCTACGTCGACGGCGCCCTCGAACCCCTCGGCCGTGGCGGCACCTTCGGTGGCCAGCACATCTGCACTCCGCTGCACGGGGTCGCGGTGCAGGTCAACGCGTTCAACTTTCCGGTGTGGGGGCCGTTGGAGAAGCTCGCGCCCGCGTTCCTCGCAGGCGTCCCGAGCGTGATCAAGCCCGCGAGCCCAACGGCGTTCCTCACCGCCGCGCTCGTCGAGGTCATCGTGGAGTCGGGACTCCTGCCCGCGGGCACGGTGCAGTTCGTCGCGGGCTCGCTCGGCGATCTGTTCGACCACCTCACGGGCCAGGACCTCGTCTCCTTCACCGGCTCCGCGTCGACGGCCACCACGCTGCGCATGCACCCCGCGATCGTCCGCAACGCGGTGCGGTTCTCCGCCGAAGCCGACTCGCTCAACCTCTCCGCGCTCGGTCCCGACGCCGCACCGGGGACTACGGAGTTCGACCTGTTCGTCAAGGGCGTCGTCACCGAGATGACGGTCAAGGCGGGCCAGAAGTGCACCGCCATCCGACGCGCGTTCGTGCCCGAGCAGCACGTGGACGCCGTGGTCGAGGCCGTGTCCGCGCGGCTCGCGAAGATCACCGTCGGCCACCCGGCGGCCGAGGGCGTCCGGATGGGCGCACTGGCAAGCCTCGAGCAGCGCGAGGAGGTGCGCCGCAGCGTGAAGGCGCTCAGCGACGCCGGGCGCGTGGTGTTCGGTGATCCCGACAAGGTCGACGTCGTGGACGCCGACGCCGACCGCGGCGCCTTCATCTCCCCCATGCTGCTGGTCGGCGACCCGGAGCGGGCGGAGCCCCACGAGGTCGAGGCGTTCGGCCCGGTCTGCACGATCCTCCCCTACGCGAGCACCGCTGCGCTGATCGACTACGCCGCGCGCGGCCAGGGCAGCCTCGCCGGGTCGATCGTCACCGCCGACCCCGCGTTCGCCCGCGAGGTCGTGCTCGGCGTCGCGCCGTGGCACGGCAGGCTCCTCGTGCTGAACGCCCGCGACGCCAAGGAGTCCACCGGGCACGGCTCGCCCATGCCCCAGCTCGTCCACGGCGGCCCCGGCCGCGCGGGCGGCGGCGAGGAGTTGGGCGGCATCCGCGGCGTGCTGCACCACATGCAGCGCACCGCGGTGCAGGGCGACCCGGACACCCTGGCCGCGGTCACCGGCCGTTGGGTCACAGGCGCCGCACGCCATGAGTCCGACGTCCACCCGTTCCGCAAGCATCTCGAGGAGCTCAGGCCGGGCGACACGCTGGTCGCGGGGCCCCGCGTCGTCACGCAGGAGGACGTCGAGCACTTCGCCGAGTTCACCGGCGACACGTTCTACGCGCACATGGACGCGGAGGCCGCCGCGGCCAACCCGCTGTTCGGCGAGCGCGTCGCCCACGGGTACCTGATCGTGTCCTTGGCCGCAGGGCTGTTCGTCGACCCGGCGCCCGGCCCGGTACTGGCCAACTTCGGCGTCGACAACCTGCGGTTCCTCACGCCGGTCAGGTTCGGCGACGCGCTGACCGTGACGCTGACCTGCAAGCAGCTCACCCCGCGTGATTCGGCCGACTACGGCGAGGTGCGGTGGGACGCCGACGTCACGCGCCAGGACGGCCAGTCCGTGGCGCGCTACGACGTCCTCACCCTGGTCGCGAAGCAGGAGCAGCCGCGATGACGACGTCGGTCCGACGGCTCGGCGACAGCCCGGCGGCCGACACGCTGGATCCGGCGGAGCGGATGTCGGTCGACGAGCTGCGCGCCCTGCAGCTCGAGCGTCTGCAGTGGACCCTGGCGCACGCCTACGCCAACGTGCCGCACTACCGCCGTGCGTTCGACGCCCACGGCGTCCACCCCCACGACTGCAGGGCGCTCGCGGACATCGCGAAGTTCCCCACGACGAGCAAGGCCGACCTCCGCGAGAACTACCCGTTCGGCATGTTCGCGGTGCCCCGGTCGGACGTCCGGCGCGTGCACGCATCGTCGGGCACCACGGGCAAGCCCACCGTCGTCGGCTACACCGCCCGGGACATCGACATCTGGGCCGGGCTCATCGCCCGCTCCATCCGCGCGGCAGGCGGCAGGCCCGGCCACAAGATCCACAACGCCTACGGGTACGGACTGTTCACCGGGGGCCTCGGTGCGCACTACGGCATCGAGAAGCTCGGCGCGACGGTGATCCCGGTGTCCGGCGGCATGACGCCGCGGCAGGTGCAGCTCATCTGCGACTTCGAGCCCGACGTCATCATGCTCACCCCGAGCTACATGCTGACGCTGCTCGACGAGTTCGTCCGCCAAGGCGTCGACCCGCGCTCGACGTCGCTCAAGGTCGGGATCTTCGGTGCCGAGCCGTGGACCGAGCAGATGCGCACCGAGATCGAGCAGCGCATGGACATCCACGCCGTCGACATCTACGGGCTGTCGGAGGTGATGGGCCCCGGCGTCTCCCAGGAGTGCGTGGAGACCAAGGACGGGCTGCACATCTGGGAGGACCACTTCCTCCCCGAGGTGGTCGACCCGGTCGAGGGCGACGTGCTGGCCGACGGGGAGGAGGGCGAGCTGCTGTTCACGTCGCTGACCAAGCAGGCGCTCCCGATCATCCGCTACCGCACCCGCGACCTCACGCGACTGCTGCCCGGCACCGCGCGGCCCGGCTTGCGTCGGATGCAGAAGATCACCGGCCGCAGCGACGACATGATCATCCTGCGCGGGGTCAACCTGTTCCCCACGCAGATCGAAGAGCTGGTGCTGCGGACGGAGGGCCTCGCACCGCACTTTCAGCTCGAGCTCACCACGCAGGGCCGGATGGACGCGCTCACCGTGCGCGTCGAGGGCCGCCCGGACGCGACGGCGGAACGGCGCGCGCTCGCGGCTGCCGAGCTCGTCAAGGCGGTGAAGGACGTGGTCGGGGTGTCGGTGGGCTGCGAGGTCGTCGATCCGGACTCGCTGGAACGCTCCGTCGGCAAGCTGCAGCGGCTGCGGGACCGGCGCACGAAGTAGGACACCCGCTCCCGCGTCCATGCCGTCGCTTCGCCTTGGCCTCCGGTCGGTATCGTCGGCGCTCCAAGGAGGACCGCAGTGACCGTCCCACCTCAGGCCGTACCCGAGCCCCAGGCCGTCTTGGCCCCGCTCAGCCGGTCCGCCCTGCTGCTCGTCGCCATGATCGGTACGGAAGCGGACGACGCAGCGCAGGTCAGAGCGTTCTGCGCGGATGTTTCCGGGCTGGTCCGCGCCGTCGGGTTCCGCGATCCCGACTCTGCGCTGTCCTGTGTGGTCGGCTTCGGCGCGCGGGCGTGGCCCCGTCTCTTCGGCGCCGCACCGCCGCCCGGCCTGCATCCGTTCCGACCCATGACCGGTGAGCGGCACACTGCGCCGTCCACGCCGGGCGACGTCGTCTTCCACATCAGGGCCGCGCGTCTGGACCTCTGTTTCGAGCTCGCCAACCAGATCCTCGTCGCGCTGGGGAACGCCGTGCTCCCCGTCGACGAAGTGCAGGGCTTCCGGTTCTTCGACAACCGCGACCTGCTCGGATTCGTCGACGGCACCGAGAACCCGACCGGCGCAGCAGCTTCACTGGCTGCCGTCATCCCCGCCGCGGGGCCTGAGTCGGATTTCGCCGGGGGCAGCTACGTCATGGTGCAGAAGTACGTGCACGATCTCGACAGCTGGAACGCACTCGACGTCGCGGCGCAGGAGCGGATCATCGGGCGGGCGAAGCTGAGCAACGTCGAGCTCGCCGACGACGCCACGCCCTCGTCGGCGCACCGGATGCTGACCACCGTGACCGACGCAGGCGGGACCGAGGTGAAGATCCTCCGCGACAACATGCCCTTCGGCAGCCCGGCGGCCCACGAGTTCGGCACGTTGTTCATCGGGTACGCGAGCGGCCCGGACGTGCTCGAGACCATGCTGCGCAACATGTTCGTGGGCGACCCGCCCGGCAACTACGATCGGCTGCTCGACTTCTCGACCGCGGAGACCGGCGGCCTGTTCTTCGTGCCGTCCGCACCGATGCTCGACGCCCTCGCCGAGTCCGCGCCCGATCAGGCGCCCGCCCAGATCGATCCGGCGACGCCCGACGGCACGCTGCCGCCCGCGGCCCCGGACGGAACCCTCGCGATCGGATCCCTGAAGGGCACGTGACTCAGTCGGGCGTCGGACCGTTGAACATCGCGAGCTGCCTGGTGTACTGGTAGTCCTTCTGCGGGGTCCCGCTGCAGTCGGGCTGGGCAGGCACGGTTCTGGCGCAGGTGCCCCGGTCCCGGCCGAGTGACCAGATCCCCAGCCTGCCGACGCCCTGGGACTTGGCGAAGTCCAGCACCGTCTGTGCGTCGGCAGGCTGGGTGATCACGCCGTTGTCGTTGCGCCCGATCATGATCGTGATGGCGAGTCTGCGGCTGCGCTCCGCGTCGGTCGCATTCGGGTAGACCTTGCGCAGTTGGCCGAGCATGGTCTGGGCGGCGGCGACCATGGCCTTGCCCCAGTTGCCCTTTGCGTCGAAGTCCATGTCCATGACGTTCACCGTGAAGGCGAGCTTCGCGGCCGCTGCGCTCCGCACGAGGTTGAGCTGGCCGGGGCCGAGGCCGTCGAGGTCAACCGGCAGCGTGAGCGTGATGTCCGTGCCCCGCGCCTTCTGCACCTGCGACAGCGCGCCGACGACCTTGTCGATCTGCACGTCGTGCTCGAGGTCGATGTCGAGCAGGTTGGTGCCCGTCGCGTCGAGGATCTTCGTGTAGGCGGCCGCGAGATCGGCCGCGGTGCCACACGCCCGCTCCAGGTACGTGCCGTCCGCTCCCCCGGTCGCGATGGTCACGCTCCCGCCCGCGGCGTGGAACGCGTCGATCATGTCCCGCGGGGTGTCGAGGGTGTCGGAGCCACCCCAGGTCGGGTCACAGCCGCCGCCGTCCTTCGCCAGCACGAAGGCGAGGATGACGTGCTTGAGCCCGGTCTGCTTGCCAAGGGCCGCCAGATCGGGCGTCGACACCGAGGTGTCGAGGTACGCCGCGAAGGCAGGCCGCGCGGCAGGCACCGGCGGTGTCGTGGTCGAAGGGTTGGCCGTCGTGGGTATCGGAGCGGCAGGTGCGGCGCTCGAGCACGCCGTCACAGCGAGCAACACGACCATTGCGATCAGGAGGCCCGGCGCACGCCTCAGACGGCCGCCTCCGGTGATGTGACGACCCCGAAGTAGCCCCGACTGGTCTGCTAACGCTGCCACAGGTTTCGGAGCGTAGTCGGCGCTTCCTCGATCGGCGGAGGCACCCACTCTCGTCCGAGGACGTGCGCGTAGCTTCGGGCCCTGCCTGCCAGAAGACAGGCTCGTGCCGTGAGGACCGGGGATGACACTGGACGAACGAGCAGCGGAGGATGCGCGGCGCCGCGAGCGCCTGCGCCAAGCGACGCCGCCGTCGCCCGGCCTGTTCCTGCTGGTCGGGATCGCGCTGGTCGCGCTCGTCGGACGGTTCGGCTTCGAGGCGGGCGGGTCGCACGAGGCCACGCAGACCTGGTCGACGATCTTCGTGGCGATCGTGTTGCAGGCGATCCCTTTCCTGGTGCTGGGGGTGGTGCTGGCCGCGGCGATCTCGGCGTTCGTCCCAGAGGGGGCCATCGAAGCCAGGCTGCCGCGGCACCCGGTGTTGGCCGTGCCGGTCGCGGGGTTGGCCGGGATGGCGTTGCCCGGTTGTGAATGCGCCTCGGTGCCGGTCGCGGGCCGCATGATCGCCTCCGGGGTGTCGCCGCCCGCGGCCCTGTCGTTCTTGCTCTCGGCACCCGCAGCCAACCCGGTCGTGCTGGTGGCCACAGCGGTCGCGTTCCCGCAGGCCCCCTCGATGGTGTGGGCGCGGCTCGTCGCGTCGCTGGCGTTGGCGATGACGATGGGGTGGCTCTGGTCCCGGTTCGGGCGGCCCGACTGGTTGCGGCCACCGCGACGCGTCCACGCCCACGGCAGCAGCAGGTGGGAGACCTTCCGGTTGACCGCGCAGTTCGACTTCCTGCAGGCAGGCGGGTTCCTCGTGGTCGGAGCCATGTTCGCCGCCACCCTCGACACGGCAGTCGATCCGGCATGGACGTCGGCGGCGGGCGCCGACCCGGTCGTCTCGGTGGTGGTTCTGGCGCTGTTGGCGGTGTTGCTCGCCGTGTGTTCCGAAGCCGACGCCTTCGTGGTGTCCGGCCTGACCGGGTTCTCGATGACCGCAAAGCTGGTGTTCATGGTGGTCGGGCCCGCCGTGGACGTGAAGCTGATCGCCATGCAGGCAGGCACCTTCGGGCGGCGGTTCGCGGCCCGCTTCGCCCCCGTCACCTTCCTGGCCGCTGTCGCGATCAGCACGCTGGTCGCCGGGCTGTTGCTGTGAGGGGTGTCCTGCCGAAGCCCGGCTCTCTGCTGCTTTTCGTGATCGGCGCCGTCGTCGTCCAGGTCGTCGTGTTCGGCCATTACCTGGACTACGTCAAACCGTCCCAGGGCCCGCTACTGCTCGCCGCAGGCGGCGTGCTGGTCGCCGCCGGGCTGGTCGGGGTCGTGCGCGACCTTCGCCAACTCGAGGACGACCGCGGCGAGACGACGCCGTCGCGTCCGGTCCTGCACACCCACGGGCCCCTGCGCGCAGACCCGGAGACGCTGGCCGCGGCCCGCGAGGAACGCAGGCACGACCACACGCGCACGCCTGCGGTGGCGTGGCTGTGGGTGGTGCCCGTCGCGTTGGTGCTGGCGGTGCCGCCGCCCGCGCTCGGGGCCTTCGCGGCGAGCCGGGCGGGCGCCCCTGTGCCGTCGCCGGTCACCCATCGCGGGTACAGCCCGCTTCCGCCGAGCGGCCCGCTCACGCTGTCGGTGCACGACTACGCCGAACGCGCCGCGTGGGACCACGGCCGCACCCTCGCGGGCCGCACGGTGACGCTCACCGGATTCGCGACCCCGAAGGACGACGGCGGCTGGTACCTGACCCGCGTCATGATCACGTGCTGCGCCGCGGACGCCCGCAGCTACCTCGTCGAGGTCGTCGGCTCGGGCCGCACACCCGCTGCCAACAGCTGGCAACAGGTCACCGGCGTCTACGCCGCGAGCCCCTCGCCCGACCCCGGCCGACCCACCGCCCGCATCGCCGCGACCGCGCCGACTCTGCCCGTCGCGCCGCCTACCGACACCTACGAGCTGCCCTGACCCCACGGGGTCGGAGGTCTATCCGCTCGGCTGTGCGGTCGAAGACGTAGACCTCGAGCCGTTGGAGCCGCCTGTCCCGTTGAACGATGTCGTCGGCTCGGTCGGGCTCAAGGTGACCAGCCCGGCGATCGAGCCCGGCTGGTTCGTCGCGGGAGACCCGCCCACCGGACCTTGCTGCGGCGTCGCGGGAGAACCGCCCACGAGACCGGAGGGCCTGCTCGTGGTCTGCTGGCTCGAACGGGGGGACGACGTCGGCGAGCTGCCGTTGAGATCGGGCCCGTTCAGGGACGAGGCAGGCGCGGCCCGGCTGGTCACCGAGCTGGAGCTGCCTCCCGTCGTACCCGATCCCCCGCCGGATCCACCCGCCGAGGAACTACCGCCACCACCGCCACCGCCACCACCCGATGGGCCGGAGCTGGCCGCCCCGGAGGCGGGACCAGAAGCCGGAGCGTTCCTTCCCACCACGACACCGCCGAAGAAACCCAGCGCGACCAGCAGCAAGGTGGCCAGCAGCTTCGTCAGCGTGCCTGCCCGGCGCGGCTCCGCTGAGTCGAAGTCCATGAAGTCGTCGTCATCGACGAGATCAGGGGCCGTAGCCGCTTCATCGTGTGGTGTCGTCATGCGCCCTGCTCCCAGGTCTCTTGCCGCCACGGTAGTGCCGACCGTGGGCATCAGCAGCGCAGTGTGGTGCATCCGCGGTTGGCGCCCCGCGCGGCAGAATGACCACTCGTCCGATCTCACGAACCGGGCGGACGGAGCGTCTACCGACCGTGACAGCAAAGCAGCCGTTCGAGACCGTCGTCGCGGTCCACGGCACCACCGTGCTGCGTGTCTGCCGCGCCGTCCTCGGCTCGGCGGATGCCGACGACGCCTGGTCCGAGACGTTCCTCTCGGCGCTGAAGGCCTATCCGGACCTGGCAACCGACGCGAACGTCGAAGCGTGGCTCGTGACCATCGCGCACCGCAAAGCGATCGACGTCACCCGCGCCGCCATGCGCCAGGCGGTACCGACCGCGGACCTGCCGGAGGTGGCCGCCCCCGCGGGGCCCGAAGAACCCGACCCCGACCTGGCCGCGGCCGTGACCCGCCTGCCCACCAAACAGAAGCAGGCCGTCGCCTACCACTACCTGGCAGGCCTGCCGCACGCCGACGTCGCCGCCATTCTCGGGGGCAGCACCGACGCCGCCCGTCGCGCCGCCGCCGACGGCATCGCCGCACTCCGCCGCACCTACCCGGGCCCGCAGAAGGGGGAACTCCGATGAACCCGCACGATGACCTGCCCCGCGAGCTGGCGCGGGCCTACCCCGACATCCACGACGACGTGGCGCGGCTGCGTGCGCGCCTCGCCACCGCCGCGGCGGCCGACGGCCTACTCGACGTCGCCTATCGCACGGTGGACAGCCCCGTCGGGCCGCTGCTGCTCGCGGCGACCGAGCGCGGGCTCGTCCGGGTCGCCTACGTCAGCGAGGACCACGACGCGGTCCTGCAGCACCTGTCCGACCGGATCAGCCCCCGCATCCTGCACGCACCCGCGCGCCTGGACGTGCTCGCCGTGGAGCTGCAGGAGTATTTCGCAGGCGAACGGCGCACCTTCGACGTGGCGGTGGACTGGCGGCTCTCGACCGGCTTCCGCGCCGAAGTGCTGCACCGACTTCCCGACATCGCCTACGGCCACACCGCTTCCTATGCGGTCGTCGCCCAGCTGGCAGGCAACCCGAAGGCCGTCCGCGCGGTGGGCACCGCCTGCGCGACCAACCCGTTGCCCGTCGTCGTGCCGTGCCATCGCGTGGTGCGCTCGGACGGCAGCATGGGCGGCTACCTCGGTGGGATCGAGGCCAAGCGCACCCTGCTGGCCCTGGAGTCGGCCGCATGAGCGCCTGGTCGGAGCGGGTCGCGGCCGTCGACTGGACAGCCGTGCGCGGTGAGCTCGACACCTACGGCTGCGCGCTCACCGGTCCCTTGCTCACGGCCGACGAGGCAGCCGCGATCGCCGCCCTCTACCCGGACGACTCCCGGTTCCGGTCCACGATCACCATGAGCCGCTACCGCTTCGGGGAAGGCGAGTACCGGTACTTCGCGCGACCGTTCCCCGACGCCGTCGTGGAGTTGAAGCAGGCCCTGTACCCGCGGCTGCTGCCGATCGCGCGGGAGTGGTGGACCCGGTTGGGCCGCGAGACGCCGTGGCCCGACTCCCTCGACGAGTGGCTGGCGTGCTGCCACGCCGCGGGCCAGACCAAGTCGACGCCGATCCTGCTCAAGTACGGGCCCGGCGACTGGAACGCGCTGCACCGCGACCTGTACGGCGATCTTGTGTTCCCCCTGCAGGTCGTGATCAATCTGAGCAACCCAGGCGTCGACCACACCGGTGGCGAGTTCCTGGTCTACGAGCAGCGCCCCCGTGCCCAGTCCCGCGCCACCGCCACGCTCATCCCGCACGGTCACGGCCTGGTGTTCACCACCCGCGACCGCCCCGTGAGGTCGGTGCGCGGGTGGTCGGCCGCGCCCGTGCGGCACGGCGTGTCGGTGATCCGCGGAGGGCAACGGTTCACACTCGGTCTCGTCTTCCACGACGCGGCCTGACGCAGGCGCGGGTGTCGGGGCGCCGCTGCGGCGCCGGTCGGTCCAGCGGTCAGGCATCGGGTCGGTAGCCGGGGATCATCTCGACCCGGTCGTACACGGGAATGCCCCGCTCCCTGGCGATGGCGACGTCCTGGTCCGCCCCGGTCGAGGCGCCGGGCAGGCGCAGCACCGCGTCGCAGTGCTGCAGGAGCCGGTGCGCCGTCGGGTACATGACGTGTTCGGCCAACGGATCGGTCACGCCGTCGGCGCCCGCCGCGCGCAGGACCGGCAGCGCCACCCACTCGCCGATCATGGGCACGTGCCCGCTGCGGAACACCGGCCACGCGGCTGCTTCGAGGCGGGCCAGATTGCGCGCCATGAGGTCGGGATCGTCGCCGGTGCCCGAACGGTAGGGGCCTGCGATCAGGATCAACATCGGTGTCGTCATGACTGCTACGATAATGCAGAATTCGGCAGAAACAAGGAGAAACGTGCATGTTGCGTGCCCAGCGCCGCGAGTGGCTCGTCGACCGCCTCCGGCGCGACGGCAGGCTCATCGCGAGGGATTTGGCGACGGAACTCGCGGTCTCGGAGGACAGCGTCCGGCGCGACCTGCGTGAGCTCGCCGCCGCGGGGCTCTGCCAGCGGGTCTACGGCGGTGCGCTGCCCCTCTCCCCCGCGATCGCGGACTACTCGACACGCCAGGACGTCGCGGTAGCGAGCAAGGAACGGGTCGCCGAGACGGCAGCGGCGCTGATCCGACCAGGCAGCGTCGCGATCATCGACGGCGGCACCACCGCCCTGGCCGTCGTCCGAGCGCTCGCGCCCGACCTGCAGGCCACCGTCGTCACGCACAGCCCGACCGTTGCCGTCGCCCTCGCCGACCGGCCCGGCATCGAGGTTCAGCTACTGGGCGGACGGCTGTTTCGCCACTCCATGGTCACCTGCGGCGCGGCCACCGTCGAAGCAGCTCAGGGGATCTCGGCCGACGTGTTCCTGCTCGGTGTGACAGGCGTGCACCACGAGGCAGGCCTGACGACCGGCGACGCCGACGAGGCCGCGATGAAGCGGGCGCTGGCCCGGCGAGCGGCCGACACCTTCGTCCTCGCCAGCGCCGAGAAGATCGGCGCCGCATCACAGTTCTTGGTTTTGCCGATTTCGGAGGTCAGCGGAATCGTGACGGACGCACCGGCCACTGACCCGACGATCACCCGGATCGCCGCGGCGGGCACGCGCGTGCTCGACGGTTCGGCTCAGGACCCGGTCTGACCTCAGGATTTTCCGGGCACCCCGGGCAGGGGCGCCCAGCCTGCCGAGCCCGGTACCGTCGCGGCCGAGTCCGGACCCCACGACCCTCGCGCGTACGTGTCGGGGGTTGTCTTCAGATCGAGGATCGGGGTGACGATCCGCCACGCCTGCTCGATGTTGTCCATGCGGGCGAAATGCTCCGGGTCGCCTGCGAGGGCGTCGGCGAAGATCCGCTCGTAGGCTTCGTGGGTCGGGCCCAGCGCCTTGCGGAAGTCGACGGAAACGGGGACCTCGACGGGGACGTCCTCCGCGCCGGGCTGCTTGGCGAGCAAGGTGAACGTGGCGCCCGCATCGGGCTGCAGCCGCAGCCGGACCCGGTTCGGCGGCGTGGGCCCGTTGTTCGTGAACAGGGCGAACGGCGGCGGCCGCAGCACCGCCACGACGTCGAGCACGCTCTGGGCCAACGCCTTGCCCGCCCGCAGGTGCACGGGCACGCCTGCCCAGCGCCAGCTGTCCACGTGCAGCGTGAGCGCGACGAACGTCTCCGTGGTCGAGCCGGACGCGACCCCGTGCGTGTCGAGGTAGCCCGCGTACTGCCCGCGCACGGTCTCGTCCGGCTCGGCCGCCCGGATCGCCCGGAGCACCCGGTGCTTGGCGTCGCGCTGGTCGTCGGCGGCGTCGGACAGTGGAGCGTCCATCAGCAGGTAGGCGGTGACCTGCAACAGGTGGTTCTGGACGACGTCACGGATGGTGCCGACGCCGTCGTAGAACGAGCCCCGGTCGGCGACGTCGAAGTCCTCGGCCATCGTGATCTCGAACCGGTCGATCCAGTGGCGGTTCCAGATCGGCTCGAGCAGGGTGTTCGCGAACCGCAGGACGATCAGGTCCTCGACCGGCTCCTTGCCGAGGTAGTGGTCGACCCGGAAGACCTGGTTCTCGCTGTAGTTGCGGCGCAGCAGCGCGTCGAGGGCGCGGGCGGAGTCGAGGTCGTGGCCGAACGGCTTCTCGACCACCAGTCGCGAACGGCTCTGCAGACCGGCGGCGGCCAGCCCCTCGGCCACGGTACCGAACAGGCTCGGCGGCACGGCGAGGTAGTGCACCAGGAAGGCGGTGTCCGACGCGCACGCGGCGATCGCCTTGGTGAGCTTGCTGAACGTCGAGGTGTCGGCGTAGTCGCCCGCGACCAGGTGTAGCGCCTCTTGTAGGCGGCCCAGTACGGCGTCGTCGACCCCACCGTCCTCGGCGCCCAACGCCGCACGGACGCAGTCCCCGACGTGCTCGCGCAGCCGGTTCTCGTCCCAATCGGTGAGCGCGACGCCGATGATCGGCACGGTGAGCTCGCCACGTTGAGTAAGCCGGTAGAGGGCTGGCAGGATCATCTTGCGAGCAAGATCGCCGGTGACGCCGAACAGCACCAACACATCACCACGCTGCTCGGTCACGGCGCAGACGCTAGACCGC
>DASWUV010000010.1:0-39385 GCA_036401495.1 Pseudonocardia sp.
CAGCCCCGACAACGACAACAGCCCCGACAACGACGACAGCCCCGACCTCGCCCATCGTGCTGGGCGCCATGTTCTTCGGCACGACAGTGGACGAGCGCACCTCCTTCGCCCTGCTCGACCGGTTCGTCGAACGCGGAGGCATGTGGATCGACACGGCGGACTGCTACTCCTTCTGGACGAGCGCGACGGGCCAGGGCGGGGACAGCGAGGCCGTTCTGGGCCGATGGCTCGCCAGCCGCCCCGACGCCCGCGGCAAGGTGCGCATCGCGACCAAGGTCGGGTGCGAGCCGCTGTGGCCCGGCAGCTGGCCGGAGCGCAGCGCAGGCCTGTCCCGTCGCGCTGTCCGAGATGCGTTCGAGGGCAGCCTCCGTCGGCTCGGCGTGGACTACGTCGACCTGCTCTGGCTGCACAGGGAGGACCGGCAGGTGCCGATCGAGGAGACGGTGGACGCACTGGGCGAGCTCACCGGCGACGGCCGGGTACTGCGCGTCGGCGCGTCGAACCATGCGGCCTGGCGCACGGAGCGGGCGCGCCGCCACGCCGCGGACTCCGCCACGGTGCCGATCGACGTGCTTCAGCTGTCCGCGAGCTACCTCTCGCCGCGGCCGTGGACGCACCCGAAAGGCCATCCCTTCGGCGTGCTGAGCGCGGAGCAGCTGGACTACGCGCAGACCAACGGCCTGGAGGTGTGGGCCTATTCGCCGCTGCTCGGCGGCGCCTACGACAATCCGGCGAAGCAGATCCCCGCGGAGTACGACCACCCGGGCACCACCCAACGCCTGGCCGCTCTCGACGAGGTCGCCGACAAGCTCGGCACCGGCCGCAGCGAGGTGGTCTTCGCGTGGCTGCTCAAGCGCGGGATCCGCCCGATGCTCGGCGGCAGCAAGCTCGACCAGCTCGACCTCGCCATGGACGCCGCACTGATGGACCTGCCCGACGACGCCCTCGACCGGCTCGGCGCGGTGTAGGGTCCGAGCCGTCGAGAGCATGTTGCACTTGGGCGCCAGAGCCCGCGTCGTCCTCGACGAAATCCCAGGTCGGGCGGCTCGCCGCCCGGAGACCGGAGCGCTGGCGTGTCGGCCGAGACCACCACATCAGTCCTCGAAGGAACCGCTGTCCTCGAAGGACAGCGGCTCAGCCTGAAGCCGGACGCGGAGGCCACCGGGTTCGTCGACGGGGCGTGGTGGCCGCGCTCGCGCGACCTGGCCGCCGAGCTGCCCGCGGTGACGGCCGAGGTGGCGAAGCGACTCGGCCCGGTCGAACGGGTGGCCTACAACATCAGCGCCTGGGCGGACTCCCCCCGCAAGATCAGGATCGGCGACGCGACCGTCCGGATGGCGGGCTTCCACTCCCTCGACTTCGACACCGTGCAGCTGATCGGGGCGCGGCGCAGGCTCGTCCTGCTGGTGGTCCCACCGGACACCGACGAGCAGACAGCGCTCTCGGTGCTGGCCACGGCGGGTGACGGCGACAACACCGACAGCGTCGACACGCTGCTGCATCGCGGCGAGCCCGCCCGTTCGAGCTAGCCAAGCCCCGCTACCTGGGCTACCAGACGATGATGACGAAGGCCGCCGACGGGATGTGTGCGGTAGCCGGCTTCAGCGAACCGGAGCAGTGGCGTTTCGACTGGGAACAGCGCTACACCCGCGAGGGATGGCTGGACCAGCTGCCGACGGCGGCAAGCGGGTTCCTCAGGCGCGCCGATCTCCGGCGGCGATGACCTCGGCAGGCGGCAGGGCGTGCTCGACGAGCCTGCGCGCCACTTCGGTCAGGCGGTCGTTGTGGGATCGGGCGTAAGTGCGGAGCTGGTCGAACGCGACGTCCATGCTCAGGTCGCCGTAGTGGGCCAGCACACCCTTCGCCTGCTCGATGATCACCCGGCTGGTGAGGGCCGTCTGCAGCTGCTCGGCGACCACCTCGGCCCGGCGGATCGCGCGTTCCTGCAGGATGCCGATCGTCGCGACGTCCGCGAGGGCCTGGCCCAGCGCCAAGTCCGCAGGGGGGAGCGGGCCGGGGGTGCGGTGGAACAGGTTCAACGCCCCGATCGCCTGCCCCCGCAGCCGCATGGGCAGCGCGTGCACCGAGGAGATGTCGCTCAGCGACGCGACCGCCGCGGTGAAATTGGGCCATCGTGCGGCGACCTCGTGCAGGTCGGGCACCGACACCGGTTCCCCGCTGCGGTACGCCTCGAGGCACGGCCCCTGCTCGTTCTGCAGTTGCAGCACCTCCAGCAGCTTGGCGGCGTCGCTCGACGCGGCCACCACCGTGAGCTGGCCACGGGGGTCGGCGAGCACGATGCCTGCCGCGTCGGCGGCGAGCAGATGCACACTGACGTTGACAAGCCGATCCAGCAGATCCAGCATGTCGTACTCGTCGACGAGGGTGTCGGCCAACGCCACGAACGCCCTGGCTACCGAACCCTCTCGACCTGCGCCGTCTTCGTCCGCGTTCACGACATTCACGGCATTCACGGTCGCCTCCTGCCACCTCTCACGAAGACACTCACCACTACCTTTCCACCGACCCCTGGTCGGGAGAATCGAGACGGGTGCGGGGCTCACCGTCGGGGCTGAACCACAGCCAGCGTCGCACGATGTCGTCAGCCACGTCGGTCAACAGCCGCCCGTTCGCGAAGGCGTGGGCGCGCATCCGCGCCAGCGCGTCCTGGGCCGTGATACCCATCTGGGCCAAGACCATCCCGGTGGCCTGGTGCACCTCGGCCCGTCCGACGGGAGCGAGATCCGGCTCCGAGACCGAGCGGGGTGCGTCGTCGCCGAGACCGTCCGGGTCGGTGTGCAGTGCCAGCATCATCGCGGCTGCCGTGTCCACAGCGATCTGGACGTCACGCCACTGCGCCGTGGGCAGCGCGCCGGGGGACTGCCGGTAGAGGTCCAGCACTCCGAGGTTGACAACGCCCCACTGCAGCGGCAGAGCGAAGAGCGCGCCGATGGACGCACGCTCCGCCACGGCTGCGGCGAAGGCGGGCCAGCGCGCGGTGGCGGCGGTCTCGCGCAGATCAGGGACGAGGACGGGAAACCCGGCCTCCGCCGCCTGCATGCAGACCCCCTCGTTCAAGGTGAACTGGAGCTCCTCCAGCAGCATCGCCGTCGCGTCGGTGGCGAAGAGGGTCTCCCGCGCCGCCGTCCTGGTCATGATCGACACGGCAGCGCCGTCCACCTCGAGCCCCGTCACGCACGCCTCGCACATTCCCTGCGCGAGCGCCCGCTCGCCGTTGCCCGCGCGGGAGTTCTCCAGCAGCGCGCGCGTGACCGCTCCCCACTCAGCGGCCACCGCTCCCACCGCCGATCATCGGCGGCATCGGATCACGGCGAAGACGCATTCCGCGGGCCTCCGCTACCCAAGCAACAGTGGTGCCTGTCTGCAGCCGGGAATCCCAGCCGGTCAGTGGACGCTACCGCCTTAGCCTGCCGACGAGGGCCGCGTCCACTAGCATCGGATGATTAGTTGATGCGGTTATAGGGTAGTTGGAGCTTTGCCACGCAGTCGCCCGAGCCCCCGGCGACCGGTGGTGCCACAGGTCAGGCACGCCGAGCGCCCGGGAGACGCCCGAATGCAGCACGATGCGGCGGATATCGATGCCCACGCCGCCACCGCCGGAGCGCACGGCGTGTGGGCGGCCGACGCCGCCCACCTCCCGCACATCCGTACCGTCATTCGCGGCTGGCTCGCACCCTTCGCACTGGACGACGACACCGAGCAGGATCTTGTCCTTGCCGTCAACGAGGCGGTCAGCAACGCCATCGAGCACGCCTACGACCCTCCTGGGCCCGACGACCTGGTCGAGGTCACGTTCTGGACCGATCCGAACCATTTCTATGTCGAGGTGGCCGACCACGGCCACTGGAAAGAGGCCACCACCAACGGGGGCCACCGCGGTCGCGGCATCTTGATCATGCAGCAGATGGTCGGGTCAGTGTCCATCGACCACGACGCCGACGGCACCACCGTGCTGCTGCGCCACCCGACGAGGTGGTAGCAGCGGCCGAGCGCGAGCTTGCGGAACGTCACGCGCATGGCTCGGTCGGCGTCGACACCGAGGTCGCGGCACCGGGGTTGTGGTGCTCGCACCCGTGTCGCGACGCCCGCGCCGACACGACAACGCCGGTGCGACGACCACCGGGCTCCCGGCGAACGGATCGGACACCGTGTGCGCGCACCCCGCGACAGCCCTGCAACGACCAAGCCGTCATCTCTGCTGCCGGTCGGTCTTAGGCGCGGTTGTCCGCCACCGGTGCACCGCAGCGCCAACAACGCTCCGGCCGTTCACCGCTCGGCATCGCACCGCACTCGGGACACAGCTGAGGCAGCCAGCACACGGCGTCGCCAGGCTCGTCGACGAGGTCGTCGTCGGACATGCGGGCCATTGTCGCCGCACGGAGGTCCGCGGTCAGCATCCAGCACGGATGTCGGCAGCCGGACGCGTGATCGCGCTACGGTGCGCTGGTGCCAGAGGTGCGCGTCCGGCAGGCCCAGCCGGCCGACCTGGACGTCGTCCGGGCGATCTTCCGCTCCGCTTCCCTGTGGAACGCGGGGGACCGGGAGACGCTGCTCGCCCATCCCGACGTGCTCGTCCTGCCCGCGGACGACGTCGTCGCGGGCAGGACGCGCGTCGCGATCGACGGTGAAGGCCAGGTGGTCGGCTTCGCCACCGTGCGGCACCGGGGCGGGCGCTCGCGGGAGCTGGAGGACCTGTTCGTCGAACCCGGGCACATGCGGCGCGGCATCGCCACCCTGCTCGTCCAGGATCTGCTCGTGCAGGCGGCCGCGCAGGACGTCGACCACATCGGGGTGACCGCCAACCACCACGCGATGGCGTTCTACCGGTCGGTCGGCTTCGTCGACGACGGGGTCAGCGAGACCCGGTTCGGCCCGGCGTCGCGGATGCGCCTCGACGTCCGTCCTCCCTGACCGGGATCGGGTGCACCGCTGAACGCTGAGCTGGTGATCGCCGCGAGCCGCACGGCACGTCGCACGCGGGAGCCGTGCTGTGCGGTTCGCAGGGATGTTGTCCACCGACGGAACCGCGGGCGCGGCGCCAGAGCCGCCTCCGGTCAGCCCGGGTTGACCTCGGCGGTGTCCCCGGCCCAGGTCCAGTGGGGCACTTCGCGCAGCGGGTTCAGCTGGTCGTCGGTCTCGGCGTTGGAGTTCTGCATCGCCACATGGGTACCGAACTCCACGTGCTCGCGCACCGCCTCGCGGAACTCGGGGTCGGCGGGCATGTCGGTGGCGTCGAGCGCCTTCAGGTAGAGCTCGACGAACCGCTGCCGCTGCTCCTCGGTGATGTGCAGACCGCGGTGCACGTCGATGAGGTGGGCAAAGCCCAGCTCACGGGTGAAGCGGTCCGGGCCGCCGAACGACTCCGCGGTGAACGCCGTCAGATGGTCGACGTGCTCGGGGCGGCCCGCGCCGAACAGCGGCTGCAGCAGCGGATCGACCAGGACGCTGGCGTAGAAGTACTCCTCAAGCCGGTGCAGCCCGGCTTCACGACCGGCGTGCTCGTACAACGAGGGCATGATTACACCGTATCAGCGCCCTTGACTATGGGATAGCCATAGTGAAAGGTGAGCCGTCGTGGAGCGCGTCTACCGCTCGAGCCGCCGCGCGGAACAGGCCCGCCGCACCCGTGCGCGGATCCTCGACGCCGCCACAGCGGAGTTCCTCGAGCGCGGCTACGCCGGGGCGACCATGCGCGCGATCGCGGCGTCGGCCTGCGTGTCGGTGCCGACCGTCGAGCTGGGCTTCGGCACGAAGGCGCGGCTGCTCAAGGCCGCGATCGATGTGGCGATCGCAGGCGACGACGACAGCGTGCCCGTCCTGCACCGCAGCTGGACCGAGGCAGCGCTGGGCGCGTCGACGGTGGAGGGCTTCCTCGACGTCGCGGCCGAGGTCGTCGCAGCCGCCCAGGCCCGCTCGGCCGGGCTGGTGCTGGCGGTGTTCGAGGGTGCGCGCTCCGACCCCGAACTGGCCACGCTGGCGGCACAGCTGACGAACCAGCGCGCGGTGACCGCGGGGTGGTTGGTCGACGCCATGGCCCGGAGCACACCGCTGCGGGCCGAGTCGACGCGCGCCGAGGCCGTCGACGAGATGTGGGTGCTGATGGAGCCCGCCCTGTTCGACCGGCTCGTCCGGCACCGCGGCCTTACCCCGGCGGACTACGCGCGCTGGTTCGCCCGCGCCGCACGCCGACTGCTGGTCCCCGACCCAACCGAGGAGAGGACGCCATGAACCATGGCCGGATCGACTACCTGCAGCTGCCTGCGCTCGACGTCGCGCGGTCGGCCGCGTTCTACGAGAAGGTCTTCGGCTGGAAGGCCGAGCTCACCCACGGCAGCTTCGAGGCGCCCGGGATGATCGGGCAATGGACGACCGACCGCACGCCGGTCGACTCCGGCGGACCGCTGGTCTGGATCCGCGCCGACAACCTCTACCCCACGCTGCAGGTGGTGGTCGACGCAGGTGGGCGCGTGTGCGGACGTCCACAGTCCGACGGCGGCGAACGCTGGCTCGCCGAGATCGACGACCCGGCGGGCAACCGGATCGGGGTGGTCGTGCACGTCCGGACGACGCGGCCGCAGACTTTGATCGCGGTCCGCGACGTCGAGGCCTCCAGCCGCTTTTACCAGCAGCTCCTCGGCGTGCGCAGCGACCACGGCGGACCGCACTACGAGCGCCTGGTGGCGGGCGGCGAGCTCGTGCTCCAACTGCACCGACACGACGTCGAGCACGAGCACGGGCCCATCGGCGACCCGGACGCCGCACCGGGCAACGGGGTCGTCCTGTGGTTCGGCGACGTGGCCGACTTCGACGACGTCGTCGCCCGCGCGGCCCAGCTCGGCGCCCCGGTGATCCATCCGCCGCACCGCAACCCGCCCTCGGGCCAGGGCAACGGGCCGGGCCACCGGGAGCTGTGGATCACCGACCCCGACGGCTACCTGGTCGTGGTCGCGAGCCCCGACGGCGAGGCCTTCGAACCGGAGATCACCGAAAGCGGGAGCGGGCAGTCCTAGGCTCGGGGGCGTGGGACCGATCACCTTTGCCCGGTTGCGCCGGGCCGACTTCCCCCTGCTGACGACCTGGCTGACCGAGCCGGTGGTCGCGCGCTGGTGGGACCACGAGACGTCCCCGGAGGCGCTGGAGCGCGACTTCGGGCCCGCGATCGACGAGGCCGAGCCGACGCAGGTGTTCCTCGCCTGGACCGGGGAACGGCCGTTCGGGCTGATCCAGCGGTACGCGATCGAGGACTACCCGGAGTACGTCGAAGAGCTGTCCGCGATCTGCCCCCAGCCCCCGGGCGCCTTGAGCATCGACTACCTCATCGGCGAGCCCGACCTTCGCGGGCGGGGGCTCGGGGCCGCGATGATCGCCGCGTTCGTCGCGGAGAGCTGGGCGGCCTACCCGGACGCGACGGCCGTCGTCGTGGCGATGCACGCGAGCAACCCCGCGTCCTGGCGGGCGGTCGAGCGGGCAGGGTTCCGGCGCATCGCGGCGGGCGAGCTGACCCCCGACAACCCGATCGACAACCGCGACCACTACCTCTACCAGCTCGACCGCCCCGCCGACCGCGCAGCGACGACCGCCGAGGCCCGCTAAGGGGCGTCGACGCGGGCGCGGCGGCTGCGCTGGATGCCGCGCACCGAACGGCGGGCCAGCGTGAGGCCGTTGCGCACCTGGCGCAACGGCTCGATCTGCGTCGCCAGATGCAGCTGGTAACGCCACGGGGCCTGGTCGCCGCGGCGGTCGAACAGCGAGTAGGCGACCCGGACGGGGTCGCCGTCCATGCGGTTGTCGACGTCTTCGAACCAGCTCATGCTGCGCATCGCCATGTCCTGGGTCGGGCCCATCACCGCGCGGCGGCGCCGGTCGTAGGACTCGAGCGCCAGGTCCAATGCGGCCCGGTTCCGCTGCTCGACGCCGCGCAGGGCGTCCGCGAGCGCGATCGCGTCCTGCATGGCCAGCACTGTGCCGGAGCCGATCCCGAAGTGCGTGGTGTGCGCCGAGTCGCCCGCGAGCACCAGGTTGCCCGCGCGCCAGGTCGCGTTGCGGATCTCGCGGAAGTGCACCCACGGAGACCGGCAGGCCGTCGACTGCGGCTCCAGGAGGCGATGACCCGAGAGCACGCCGTCGAAGACCGACTCCAGCAGGCGCAGGGCCGCGTCCGGGTCGAGCCGGTCGAAGCCGAGCCCCGTCCACGTCGTGGGCGCGCACTCGATCACGAACGTGCTGGTCCCCCCGGTCGTGGGGTAGCCGTACGCCCACACCCAGCCCGCCTCCGTGCGCTCGAAGGCGAACGTGAAGGTCTCCAGCACCTTGGTGGTGCCGAGCCAGATGTGGCGGTTGCGGCCGGTCGTCATCGTGGGGCCGAACTGCGCGGCGTGGCGGCTGCGCAGCTTGCTGCCGACGCCGTCGGCCGCCACGACCAGGTCGGCGTCCAGCGCGGCGGCGTCGTCGACCGACTGGCCGTACACGAGCCGCACCCCGAGCTCGTCGGCCCGCTCGGTGAGGATCTCCTGCATGCGGCTGCGGCTCATGCTGTAGCCGTACTTGCCACCGAGGTAGACCGGCGGCCTGCCGCTGATCCGCACCATCTGCTGCCCCCACAGCAGGGAGGCGTCGCACAGCCGCCGGGCGCTGACGGGGTCGCAGGCGAACAGGTCGTCCAGCAGCTCATCACCCCAGGTGACGCCCCACCCGTACGTCGTACCCGGCGGGTTGCGTTCGATGACGCTGACCTCGGCTCGCGGCGACCGCAGCTTCGACAGCACGGCGAAGTACAGACCGGTCGGCCCGCCGCCGACGCACGTGATCTTCATTGGTGATCCACCTTCCACATGGCGCGGCGACGCTAGCAAGCATCCGGATGGCCCAATGGAGATCCCAAACGCTTACTCTCCGTCATGGCACGGGCCTGCTCGCTCCGCTGCGGGATCCGGCGGATGAAGCGCTCCGGGATCGGGGTGCCCGCGCGCCACAGCTCACCGAGGGCGCGGTCGAACGCGCGCGGGCGCAGCCGGACCAGCCCGCCGCCGGGGTTGTGCGTGATCTCGCCGAAGTAGATCCGGCCGTCGACGTTGTAGAGGTCGATGCGCGCGAACGCGAAGTCGGCGGCGAGCCGCTCGGCCAGCTCGACCATCTTCTCGTAGCCGGGCGGCTGCGGGGGCAGGTCGTCGGCCGCATCGAACGTGCCCTCGACGGCGAACGGGTGCCAGTCCGGGTGCATCAGGGTGGAGGTGTGGGCCGAGAACCGGTTCTGGTCGACCACCACCATGGCGACCCTGCCGTGGAAGACGAAGAACTTGTAGTCCGACGGCGGCACGCCTGCCGACCCGATGAACCGCTCGACCACCGCCCTGCGCGGCAGCCCCCGGTAGGGCGCCTCCCGCCAGCCCGCGCGGTGGAAGTCCGTGGCGAGCCACTTGGCGACCGTGGCGCGGATGGCGCGCTCGGGCCGTGGCGCACCCTGCGGCAGCAGGATCGTCATCGCACATCCGTGCGTCCCCTTGATCACGCACGGCTCCGCGAGCGCTGCCATGTCGAGGTCGTCCTGATGGTCGACCACCTGGATCAGCGGGATCAGGTACTCCTCACCGATCACGTCGGCGACGTACGCACGGACGGAGTACTTGTCCGCCGTCAGCTGGACGAGCGGCGACTGCGGACCGAGGTTCTTCGCGGCCGCCATCTGCGCGTAGCCGCGAGGCCTTCGCAGCGTCGATAGCTCCCCTTGGAATAGAAGATGCAGGCAGATGGCGTAAAGCCGGGCGGGTAAAAAGCCTAATCGCCGGGCGATTACGATACGGGGAGTAAGCGACATAGTTCTTAGAGTAACCATCTGCTTTGGCCGCTCGGCTCCGCCCACAGCACCAGCAGATGGTCTAACCAGACTGACCTGGAGGAGTGATGGGCCCCGCCCCGCTGGTCTCCGTCATCACGCCCGCTTACAACGTGGGGGCGTGGATCGCGGAGGCGATCGACTCGGTGCTCGCCCAGTCGGAGGGCCGGTTCGAGTACGTCGTCGTCGACGACGGGTCCACCGACGACACGGGCGACATCGTCGCCGAGCGAGCCGCCCGTGACCCCCGGATACGGCTGATCAGCACGGCCAACGGCGGCTCGGGGCAGGCGCGCAACGTCGCCCTCGACGAGACCTCCGCCCCGTTCGTCGCCTTCCTCGACGGGGACGACCGCTGGCACCCGGACTTCCTGCGCACCGCGCTGGCGAAGCTGCAGCAGGGGCCGCCCGAGGTGGGTGCGACGTTCAGCCACACGCGGGTGCTGCTGGAAAGCGGCAGGCTCGTGGGCCTGCGGTGGCTGCCCGCCGGGCCCTGTGACCTCGATCGGTTGCTGATCGACCACAACCCGCCGCACAACGGCAGCTCGCTGCTGCTGCGCCGATCCTGTTTCGACGAGGTCGGCGTGTTCGACGCCGGGCTGCGCAGCGGCGTCGACTTCGACATGTGGCTGCGCATCGCGGCCAAGTCGACCACGCCCGTGTTCCTCGGGATCCGCCGCTGGCACATCGACATGCGGCTGATGCGCAGCGGCTCGATCAGCCTCGACCGCTCCGCCCGCTACCGCGCGCTGGACCGGATCCTCGCCGAGTACGCGCCGATGATGCGCCGCAGCCGACCAGGGCTCGCCTACGTGCGGCCCGCCGTCTTCGCGTACCGCGACGGACGCGATGACCTCGGCGACGCCTGGGCCGCGGAAGCCCTCACCGCGGGCGTCGGCGCGCTGCGCCGCGACGTCTGGGGCCTGTCGATGCTGGCGTGGACCCACGCCGGTCCGGCGGGCCGCGACCGGCTGCGCACCCTGCGCAACACCACCCGCGCCGGGGTCTACCGCGGGCTCGGCGCGGCTGCGAAGGCCGTCGGTGGCTGAGCCGCAGCGGGGCCTCCAGGACACCGTCGACGGGCCGACGCTGCAGGTCCGCGCGCATCCGGTCCAAGGACCGGCGTGGATCGGGAGCATCGACCGCGCGGCGCCGTTCGGCCCGATCTCGGTGGCGCCCCGCTACGTCGCGGCGCGGCTGCTGGTCACGGTCGGCGGCGTGCCCGTCGGCATGGCCACCGTCGGGTTGGACCGCGGCCACGCCACCGCCGAAGCCGTCAGCCACGCCATCCACGGTCAGCTCGGGCCGCTGCGCCCGGTGGCGACGCCGCCGCGCTGCTACGAGCCGGTGACCGCCGTCGTCGCCACCCGGGGGCGGCCCGGCAGCGTGGCCCGCTGCGTGCGCGCCATCCTGGCGAGCGACCACCCTGCGGTCACGGTGCTCGTCGTCGACAACGCCCCTGAGGACGACCGCACCGCCCAGGCCGTCCGTGCGGTCGGCGACCTGCGGGTGCGCTACATCCGCGAACCGCGGCGGGGAGCCTCGGTCGGCCGCAACCGCGGCCTGTTCGAGGCGGCGACGCCCATCGTGCTGTTCACCGACGACGACACCGAGGTCGACCGCGGTTGGGCCGCCCGGATGGCGGGGCGGTTCGCCGCCGATCCGACGCTCGCGTGCGTCAGCGGGCCGGTGCTCGCCGCCCGGCTCGACACCGAGCAGGAGCGGGCCGCCGACACCGCGATGGCGTGGAACAAGGGCTTCCTGGCGCGCCGGTTCAGCTTGGCGGACCCGCCGCCCGACTCGCCGATCTTCCCGTTCTCGCCCGGCCTGTTCGGCATCGGGGCGAACATGGCCGTGCGGACCGCGTTCGCGCGGGCCGCAGGCGGGTTCGACGAGGCGCTGGGCCCCGGCACGCCCACCCACGGCGGCGAGGACGGCGAGTTCATGATCCGGCTCATCCTCGCGGGCCATGCGATCGGCTACGAGCCCAGCGCGCTGCTGTGGCACCACCACCGCGTGGACGGCGCTTCGATGCGCGAGCAGCTGCGCGGCTATGCCGTCGGGCTGTCCGCGCTGCTGACGAAGATCGCGCTGGATCCGCCCGCCCGCAACGCCGCGCTGCGTCGGCTGCCCGCGGCCATGGCGCAGCTGCGGGTGATCTCCGACCGGGAGGCCGAGGCGGGTCCCGGCATGCCGCAGGACACAGCACGGCTGCGGGTCGAAGGGACCCTGCGCGGCCCCGGCGCGTACGTCATGGCCCGAAGGGCCGTACGCAGGGCGGGGGGACGCGTGCCCGCGCTGACGCCATCGCCCGGCAGGACCTGAGCGCACTCCCGGTAGCGGCTGAGGGCCAGAGGTACAACTATTGGGTTGAAAGGCTTATCTCCCCTGGACCGTTCAGCCTAATATTGCCGCGAGGAGGCTGGAATGACGGTGATGGCGCTCGAGTCGGCCTGTGCCACCCGCGCGGCGCCGTCGGCCGACGACGTGGCGGGGTGCTGATGCGCCGATGCACATGATCGTCCGCGACCTGCGCTGCACGGCCACGACGGCGTGCTTCGACGAGGTGCACGAGGCCCTGTCCGGCCTCTGGGACGACGCGCCCGAGGTGGACGGGGCCGACCGGATGCTGTTCGAGACAGCGCTGGTCGAGATCGTCGGCAACCTCGTGGAGCACGCCCGCACCCACGAGGGCGAGCCCGTGACCATCGAGGGGCACGTCGCCGTTCATCCCGACCGGGTGGAGGCGTGCCTCACCGACGACGGGGTCGCCGCGGAGCTCGACCTGAGCGCGGCCACGCCCGCCGCCGACGACTTCGCCGAGGGCGGCCGCGGTCTGGCGCTGGCCAAGGCGGTGGCCGACGTGACCTACGCGCGCACCGAGAGCGCCAACGTGTGGCGGGTGACGCGCCGCCGGTCCGGCTGATCGGGGCGGCCGCAAGGGATCAGCGGGGAATCACAGCGCGGGGAATCACAGCGGGGAGTCAGCGGGGGAAGGTGGCGGTGAACGCCGCTCCCCCTTCCGGAGCGTCCCCCACCGCGATCCGGCCCCCGAGCGCTTCGGCGATGCGTGCGCAGGTCGCCAGCCCCAGACCGCTGCCTGCGGTGCGACCCAGCCGCACGAAGGGGTCGAACACCCTTTCGCGCTGCGCGGGCGGGATGCCGGGGCCGTCGTCGGCGACCCGCAGCCACCACGTCGTCTCCTCCAGTCCCGTACTCACGGCGATGCGGGGCGCCGGTCCGGCGTGGGTCAGCGCGTTGCCGACCAGGTTCTGCACGAGCTGACGCACCAGGGTCGGGTCGCAGCAGACCCGGTCCGCGCCGACGTAGCCGACCCGCCCGTCCGCGCCGAGATCCGCGCCGACCGCCCTGACCAGAGCAGGCATGTCGACCAGGCTCAGCTCAGGGCGCGCGGTGAACGTCGCGTAGGCGAGCAGGTCGTCCACCAGCACCCGCATCCGCGTGGCCGCGGTCAACGCCGACCGGACGCACTCGGCGGCCCGTTCCGACGTCTCGCCCCGCAGCGGGCCGTCGGCGAGCGCGAGGAAGCCCAACACGGCCGTGAGCGGGGAGCGCAGGTCGTGCGCGACCCGTCCCGCGAACACGGCCAGCTCGTCGTTGGTGCGCAGCAGCGCGCCGACGGCGTCGAGCAGGCCGGTCTCCCGGTCGCGGCGCTCCAGCAGTGCGCCCGCGTGGGCGGCGAGCTGGTCGAGCGCGGCGCGCTGCTCGTCGTCGACGGGGGCCTCGACGCAGAGGCCGCCGCGGACCTCGCCGTCGCCGCCGCGCAGGGGGATCGACCCCGACGGCGCGCTGCCGATCGTCATCGACGCCGGGCCGCCGGACAGGGTGCCCGCGAGGCGTGCGAGCCCGTCGAGCTCGAGGTCAGGCACTGCCGAACGCGCCGTGGACGCTGACGGCGGGCCGCAGCACCCGGTCGAGGTTGGTCAGCTCGAGCACCATGCGCACCTGCTCGGTCGGGCGGGCGATGCGCAGGTCGCCACCGGCCTGCCGGGCCGTCTTCAGTCCCGCCACGAGCGCGCCGAGGCCCGACGAGTCGATGAAGTCGGTCAGCGCGAGATCGACGATCACGTGCGTGTGGCCCGCGGCCACCGTCTCCGCGACCAACGCGCGCAGACCCGCCGTCGACACCATCGTCAGCCTGCCCTCGGGCCGGATCACGGCGGTGCCGCCTTCGAGGATCTGGGTGTCGATGTTCATGCGGCGACGCTCGCTTTCTGCTGCTGCGGTTCGGGACCGGTATAGGTCGCCGCCGAGATGACGACGGAGAGGATGACCAGATCGAAGACGATCCAGACGAGGTTGACGGCCAGCGACAACAGGTCGAAGTGCGCGGTGCCCATCACGAAGCGGGCGGTGCCGACCGTCCCGGCGACCACGAGCAGCACCATCGCGGTCAGCTGCGGCCAGATCAACCGCCACGGCGGCCCGCTGCGCTCCTGCTTGGTCTTCGGCGTGACGACGAAGCCGAGCGGCCGGTTGAACCACACGTTGGCGACCGCGGTCCAGGTCGCGCGGATCCACAGCGGGAACAGCGCCAGGCTGTACTGGGTGCCGCGCCACGTCCGCTTGCCGTACCCGATCACCAGGAACAGCAGCTGGTTGAACAGCAGGTACGGGATCAGTCGGACCAGGAAGTCCGGTCCATAGCTGATCACCGGGCGCACGTCGAAGACGAGGAAGAACACCGGCGCCGTGAGGTAGGCCAGCGCGAAGAAGCCCGACAGGTAACTCCACATCGTGGCGAAGTACATGAGCCGCTGCCCGGCCGAGAGACCCTTCTGCACCAGCGGGTTCTCCTTGAGCATCACCTGCAGCGTGCCCTGGGCCCAGCGCAGGCGCTGTTGCAGCATCGTCCCGAGGTCCTCCGGCGCGAGGCCGTGGGCGAGGTTCTCGTGGTGGTAGGCGCTCTTCCAGCCCATGCTGTGCAGGCGCATGGCGGTGGCCATGTCCTCGGTCACGGAGAGCGTCGCCATCGGCATGATCGGCTGGGCCTCCTCCGAGCGGGAGACGTCGACGGCGTCCACGAGCGCGCGCACCGACGCCAGGGCCCGCAGTGGCGACAGGGAAAGGTGGGCCAGTCGGGCGAGCGACGTGTCGGAAAGCAGCGGCTCGACGGGCGCGGCGTGGCGTCCGGTGGACTGCTCGGGCAGCTCGCCCAGCTCTTCGAGGTCGGCGTAGAGGCCTGCGACATCGGCGTCCACGAGCCCCTTCGACGCCACGTCCACCCGCTGGCGGAACCGGTAGGTGATCTCCCCGATGGACGTGCGCCGCCCGGCCTTGCGTACTTCCTTCTGGGCGTCGCGGACGGCCGCCCCGACCTGGTCGAGCGCGGCCAGCACGCCGGGGCCCTGGCCCTCGGCCTCCTCGCGGGCCTTCTTCAGCACGGCGTCGGCCGTCCGCAGCACCTGCCGGACCGTGCGCTCCACCTGCTTGACGTAGCCCGCGATGCCGAGCTGCATCAGCGCCTCGCGGCGCAGCACGGCGTTGGAGCCGCAGAAGAAGGCCGCGTTCCAGCCGTCCTTGCCCTTCTGGATCGGCCCGTAGAACAGGGGGGCCTGGCTGCCGAGCGGATCGGACGCGGTGACATTGGTGAAGAACTGCGGGGTCTGGACGACCGCGACCTTCGGGTCTCTGAAGTAGCCCAGCACCCGGTCCAGGATGGTCGGCTCGGGGATCTGGTCGGCGTCGAGGATGAGCAGGAACTCGCCCTCGGTGGCGAAGAGCGCGTTGTTGAGGTTGCCCGCCTTGGCGTGGCGCTCCATGTTCGCCCAGTTGTCGGAGCGGGTGATGTACCCGATCCCGGCGGCCTCGGCGGCGGCGCCCATCTCGGGGCGGCCGCCGTCGTCGAGGATCCAGGTCCTGTGCGGGAACGTGATCCGCTGCGCGGCCCGTGCCGTGGTCATCACCAGGTCGATGGGCTCGTTGTAGGTGGTGACGAACACGTCGACGGTCGCGGCGGGGTCCGGCGGCGCGGGCTCGCCCCGCTCCTTGATCCGCCACATCGTGATCCCGAAGAGGAACGCGTCGATCAGGCTGTAGGTCTCGGCGAGCACCAGTGGGACGGCGATCCACCAGACGTGCCAGTTCACCGAGGCGAACCACCGCCAGACGACGTAGTCGACGCCCAGCGCGAGGGTCAGGAGCACGAGGATGCGCACCACGGCGCGGTTCAAGACGGTCGTCCGGGCGGCTGGACCGAGAGCATGCCCGCAGGATAGCGATTGCTAGGCCGAACAGCCTAGTATTAGTACCCCCGTTCAGTGGTATCGCGGACAATCTCCAGCGGCTCGGCGTGCCGGATGCGGCCGTAGCGACCCCAGTAGCGGGCCGTCGAGGTCACCAGCTCGGGATCCATGTACCACGCCGCCGCCTGGCTGCGGTGACACGCCAGCGCGGCCAACTTGACCTCGACGAACCCGGTGACGTCGCTGAACCGCCCCGGGCGGTACCCGACGGTCGCCGAAGGGCTTTGGAAGCACAGGACGGTCGGCACGCTCCTGACCGCGACGAGCCCGGCGCGGTGCACGGCCCGGTGGTCCTGGTGCGTGTCCTCGGCGGTGTGCAGGTAGACGATCGAGGGGCGGACGGCACGGGCGATCTCCTCGATCAGCGGTACGGTCGGGGGCCCCTCGCTGATCGCGGTGTCCGGCAGCGACTCGTGCACGAGCTTGGCCCCGATGACGGCCGCGGCCTCGGCCAGCTCGCCCGCCCGCGCGTTCGTCGCCCCGCCCACCTCGCCGCCCGACAGCGTCAACATCGTGACGGCGTGGCCCTGGCGCACGTGCTTGGCCAACGTGGCACCGATCCCGATCTCGGCGTCGTCGGGGTGGGCCGAGATCGCCAGCACCGAGACCGACGCGGCGGCGACCTGCCTGCGGTGTTGGGCGATCATCGCCGTCGCCACCGCCGTCAGCCGGTCGGGGTCAACGGGCTTGGCGAGGAACTCGGCGGCGCCCGCGCGCATGGCCGACACGGCGTGGTCGAAGGTCGCGTGCCCGGACAGCACCACCACCGGCAGCAGCGGGAACCGCTGGCGCACGATCGCGGTCAGCTCCACGCCGTCGACGCCGGGGAGCAGGTCGATGTCGGTGACGACGACGTCGACGTCCTCGGCGGCCAGCACGGCCAGCGCGGCGTCCGCGCCTGCGGCGTCCAGCACCCTGGCGCCCGCGAGCTGCCGCAGCACCAGGCCGGTGTAGGCGGCGACGTCCGGGTCGTCCTCGACCAGCAGCACAACGCCCTGACGCCCGTCGTCCGGGGCGGAAATCTTCTCCGGCACGCGGGCGAGCATGCCGGTCGGCCACGCCGATCCGCGGACGCGCTGCCGCCCGTTCACCCGAGGAGGTGGTCGCGGCAGCATGGTGTGCGGCACGGTGCTCACGTCTGCGGCACCCGTATGAGGAGGACCCATGGCCCGTCCCGTTGTGTTCGTTCACGGCCTCTGGCTGCACGCGAGCAGTTGGCAACCCTGGCTGGACCTGTTCGCCCAGCACGGGTACGACCCGATCGCGCCCGGATGGCCGCACGAGCCGCCGACGGTCGAGGAGGCCCGCCTGCAGCCGGAAGCGGTCGCGGGCCTGGGCATCGAGGAGGTCGCGGACCACCACGCGGACATCATCGCGGGGCTGCCCGAGCGACCGGTGCTTGTCGGGCACTCGTTCGGCGGGTTGCTCGCCCAGAAGCTCCTCGGACGCAACCTCGCCGTCGCGGCGGTGGCCATCAACGCGTCGCAGATCAGAGGAGTGCTGGTGCCGCCGCTCAGCCAGCTGCGCGCGACCGCGCCGGTGCTGGGCAACCCGGCGAACATCAAGAAGGCGGTGCGCCTGACCGCAGGCCAGTTCCGCTACGGCTTCGCGAACGCCGTCAGCCGGGACGAGTCGGACGTGTTGTACGACCGGTGGACGATCCCGTCGCCCGCCCGGCCGCTGTTCCAGGCGGCCGCGGCCAACGTCGTGTCCCACTCGCCTGCCGCTGTCGACACCCGCAACGCCCGTCGGGGCCCGCTGTTGCTCGTCGCGGGCGGCCGGGACCACCTCGTGCCCGTCGGGGTCACCCGGTCCACGCAGCGGCAGTACCGGCACTCGACGGCGGTGACCGACCTGCTGCCGTTCGCCGACCGCGGCCACTCGCTGGTGGTGGACAGCGGCTGGCGGGAGGTCGCGCAGGCCTGCCTGACGTGGCTGGACCGGGCCCTGACCGACCAGGATGGGTGACATGACCGTTCGTTGGGGTGTCGTCGGGCCGGGCCGGATCGCGTCGAAGGTGGTGGCCGACGCCCCACACGTGCCGGGAGCGGAGATCACCGCCGTCGCTTCCCGCTCAGCCGAACGCGCACAGGCGTTCGCCGACACGTTCGGGATCCCGCGCGTGCACGACTCGTACCAGGCCATCGTCGACGACGACGACGTCGACGTCCTCTACATCGCCACGACCCACCCGCAGCACCGCGCCATCGCGCTCGCGGCGCTCCGCGCAGGCAAGGCGATCATGGTGGAGAAGGCGTTCACCGTGACCCCCGAGGCGACGAGGGAGATCGTCGACCTGGCCATCTCGACCGGCGTGTTCGCCATGGAGGCGATGTGGACGCGCTTCCAGCCGGTGATCGCGCGGCTGCGTGAGCTGGTCGCCGACGGCGCGCTCGGCCAGGTCAAGGCGGTGCAGGGCGAGCTGTGCGTGCAGGCCCCGACGGATCCCGACGACCGCTTCCTCAACCCGGCCATCGGCGGGGGAGCGCTGTTCGACCTGGGGGTCTACCCGATCTCGTTCGCGCAGATGGTGCTCGGCACGCCCCACACCGTCTACGCCGACGGCGTGCTGGCCGAGACCGGGGTCGACCTCGAGGAGTCGGTGCTGCTGAGCTTCCCCGGCGCAGGCGCGGCGACGATGTACTGCTCGCTGCGCTGCGCGTCCCCGGGCCAGATGCGGGTCTTCGGCACCGACGGCTGGGTGGACGTCCTGCCGCGCTTCCACCATCCGGCCACGATCGTCCTGCACCGGCTCGGCGCCGAGCCCGAGACGATCGTCGCCCCGCGCATCGGCGCCGGGTACGCGCACGAGCTGATCGAGGTCACCGAGTGTGTGGCGGCGGGGAAGACGCAGAGCGACGTCATGCCGCTCGCCGACACCGTCGCCGTGCAGGACGTCATGGGGGAGGTAGCGCGTCAGCTGGGGATGCGCGTCGAGGAGGGTCCGGCGCAGCTGTAGCGCCCAGCGCACGCACGATCATCGCCACCGCCTCGTCGGGCGACTCGTGCTCCCAGATCCGCACGACCCGAAAGCCCGCGTCGGCCAGGCGCTGGTCGGTGGCGCGGTCGCGTTCGACGTTGGCCGCGAGCTTCGCCGCCCACCAGGCGCTGTTGTTGCGCGGCGACGTGCGGTGCTGCGGGCACTGGTGCCAGAAGCAGCCGTCGACGAAGACCACCAGCCGCGCCCTGGTGAAGACGAGGTCGCCGCGGGTCCGCACGGCGGGCAGCGGGCGGTGGTCGACCCGGTAGCGGTAGCCCAGCGCGTGCAGCCGGGTGCGGATGGCGAGCTCGGGGCCGGTGTCGCGGGAGCGCTGCCGCGCCATGCTCTGCCGCTTCTGTTCGTTCACCGCCGCAGGGCGCACGCGGGCAGGCTCCGTCACGGGACCGAGTCTGGCACCTTCGTCGGTGCCCGCCCGTTGGTCGCCGCCGCCGCGGGGGAGCGCAGCTGCGACGTCGGCAGGTTGAGCAGCTGCACCGCCCGCCGCCCCGCCGCGTGCCCCAGGCTGCGGTAGGCCTCGAACAACTCGTCGGTGAAGATCTGGCGCGCGACGGAGTGGTGCGGGAAGCGCGCGTCGCGATGCCGGAACGAGCGCAGGTCCCAGCTCAGCGCCTCGGTCAGGGTGGCCTTGGCGTAGACGAGGCGCGCCTGCCGACCGTCGGGGTAGTGGATGTCGCCGCGCACCCCGAGATCGGCGCTGTGGATGCCGTCGAACGGCTGAGTGGGCGCGGGGTCGAGCACGATGTCGGCGCCGAGTTCGCTGCGGGCCAACGCGATCGCCCTGCCGATGTCGCCCGCCTCGCCACGGGCGTCGGTGCTGACGTCGAAGCAGAGCACGTCGGTGCACCGGCGGCGCAGCAGCTCGACCAGTCCGAGGTTCTCCCAGTGGCCGCCGTCGGTGAGGTAGATGTAGCGGTGCTTCAACGTGAGGCCGCCGATCGCCTCACGCAGGACGTAGAGCGCACCCGGCTCCCGCCAGCCCTCGACGATCGCCGCCGTGAACCGGCCGAGCCGCCCTTTCGGCGCCGACGCGGGGGCATCCCAGCTCGGGTGGCGCGGGTTGCGCACCCACACGCCCAGTCGCACGTTCGTCAACGCCATCAGCAGCCGCAGCGGCGGATAAGTGAAGCGCCCCATCAGCGGCGAGAGCGCGGCGCCGGACACCGCCATGATCGACGGCAGCGTGAGGTCGGTGCCCTTCGGCCCGCGCGACTCCTCGAACCGGGTGGTGTCCTGGTAGGTGAACCGCGGGCCGCCGGTGCGGTCGTGGGTGAAGGTGAACGACTCCGCGAACCGCCCGACCGGCACCTCGCTCGACGTCACGTTCACCGCGCAGCAGACGATCAGCTTCGGGATCTGCGCGCCCCGCTCCGACAGCCGGTCGCCGACCTCCGAGAACGGCAGCCGCTGCGTGTACGGCACCGGCTCGGCCACCGGGCGCCCGTTCTCGTCACGCCGCCGCCTGACGGCGAACGCGCTGTTCAGCCGCTCGCGGTAGAACAGGTGCATCGAGTAGCGGCGGTTGTGCACCTTCACGGCCATGAACACCAGCACGACGAGAGCCGCCGACGCCACCAGCACGTCGGCCGCCGAGCCGACGCCGTGGCGCGCCGCGTACTCCAGGGACGTCAGCAGCGGCACGAGCAGCAGGGCCGCGCTCGCGAGCACGGCCGCCACGAGCATCACCCATCGCATCCGCGGACGTCGGGCCAGCCGCACCACGAGCACCGTCAGCGCGAGCGCGACGAGGATCGCGCCGCCTGCGACCGCGAGCCGTGCCAGTGGCGCGTCGAAGTCGGTCGGCCCGATCAGCGCGGCGAGGACCGCGCGGGACGCCACCCCGTAGACCCCGGCCAGCAACGGGAGCGCCAGCAGGACGAGCGCCAGCGCGGCCAACCGGATGCACCCGGCCGCCCACCGCTCGAGGTTGCTGTCGCCGTATTCGCGGACGCCGTGGCGCCCGTCGCGGTGCCGGGCCAGCGCGACGACGCCGACCGCGCCGAGCACGAACAGCGCCACGACGGCGAGCGGCACGACCACCGTCCACAGCGGCGGGTCGGTCAGCCGGATCCGCGCCGCGTACGCGAGCCAGCCCAGCACCCTCCCCGCAATGAAGCCGCCGAGCAGGAACGGCAGGTAGTTGAGCACGAAGCCGTGCAGGACGTTCATCGTCATCCAGACCCGGCCCGCGAACCCCGGCGCCAGGTAGTTGGTGTTGCGGCGGAGCAGGCGCTCCTCCGGCGAGCCGTGTGCCCACAGCGGGTGTGCGTCCTCGGCGCCCGGCTCGGCGTACGCGTGCGAGATCGTCAGTGCGCTCGCGATGTAGTTGCCGCCCGACACCGCCGCGACGTACTCGGCGCTGCTCAACACCCGCTCCTCCTGCAGGGCCTGCAGCGCCCCGAGGTTGAACGCCGCCGAGCGGACGCCGCCCCCGGACAGCGAGATCCCGATCCGGCGCCCCCGGGGCGGGTCGGCGCAGTACTCCTCGTCGTAGCCGGGTACCGGGCGTGATTCGCGAGGACGCAGCGCCATCGTCAGCCTCGCGGGTTCATCGCAGGTACCGGCCGCGGTCGGCGTAGCCGAGCTGTAGTCGGTAGTCGCCCTCGTCGAGGTCGCATCCGTACGGGTAGGTCGGCAGCTCCCGCTTGTCGCGCAGGTCGTCGAGCGCGTGCTCGAAGAGGTAGCGGGTGAACAGCGGGTGGAAGCACAGGTCGTCGAGGTCCTCGTGCGCGTTCAGCGAGGAGCCGAAGGTGTACTGGAAGCGGGCCTTGTTGTAGCGCGCGGTCGCGTCCACCTTGACGCCGAGGACGCCGAGGGTGATCAGCATCTCGCGGAAGTCGTCGAAGTCGTGGCCGGTCACCGCGTTGATCCCCTCGCGGTTGAACACCGTGCGCAGCTGCCGGGCCGGGAAGCAGATCGTGAGCCGGTTGGCGAGGCGGCGCACCGCCTCGGGGGCCTTCGGGAAGGACGCCCTGTGCGCCGCGAAGATCCCTTCGACGATCATCCGCTCGCCGATCTGGGTGCCCAACCGGACCGCCTCAGGGGTCACGGCCCACGGCGGCGAATCCGGCACCGGTGCGGTGAAGACGTTGTTGAGGATCTCGATGAGATGCCGGGGCAGCAGTTGGGTGTGGCGAAGGATGTAGGCCAACGGGTCTTCTTCGACGCCGAGGCCGCCGCGGATCGTCGACGGCAGCGCCGCGCGCAGGAGGGCGAGATCGTGGTTCTCGGCCGCGCTGACGCGCCGTTCCAGCTCCTCCAGTTCGTGCGGATGGTGGGTCTGCATGAACATCCGGTAGCGCCGCGAGGCCAGCTGCAGCAGTTCGCGGGCGGTCCAGTAGATCGTCAGGTAGTTGCCGCCGAAGTCTTTTTCCGGGTTGGCCGAGATGCGGTGGATCTCGTCCCACAGCTCCGAGGGGAGGCAGAGCTGCAGGGCGAAGGGATTGCCGTCGACATCGCGCGCCGCGGCCAGCCCGACGGCGTGGAACAGCCCGGCCAGCACGTCCTCCAGCTCGAAGATCCGGGCGTGCAGGTCTTCGAGGTTGTCCATCACGATCATGAGCGGGCGGGCGGCGAGCACGGTGCGCAAGGCCTTGCGCGCTGTCCCGAACGGGATTCCGCCACGGTTGAGCCCCTCGACGAGCTCCCGCAGCCCGCGCACGCCGCGGTCGTCGATCCGCTTTTGCAGTTCGGCCAAGAATCGTTCGGCGACGGCAGTGGCGTCGTCCTCGCAGGCGGGCTCGGCGGCGAGGTAGTCCCAGACGATCTGCAGCTCGTGCGGCGGATCATCGATGGTCGTCGTGTCGCAGGCGTGGAAAAGCGCAACGTGGTCGAAGAGGGCGAGCCAGATGTCGGCGGTCTGCGGCACGAAAAGCGGACCGCGCGCCTCCTTGTACTGCCGCAGCAGCGCGACCATCTCCGCGTAGACCGACGCCGTGCTCAAGACGCGCTGTGGAAGCGCGGTCGCACCCAGTGCGGCGCCGCGGAGGAACGCCGTCTTGCCCGCGCCTTTGCGCCCGATGATGTAGGTCGGGCGGCTCGCGGCCGAGGTCTGGGCGTAAATGAGGTTGTTGCGATCGAACAATTGGTCGGATCCGGCGGGATCGGCTCGCAGAAGAGCTTCGGAATCGCGTGGCCCAAATGGTTCACGCGCAGTCAGTATCTGGGCGAGCAAAATTCCTCCGCACCCCTCGGCAGTGGCAACTGTAACGCCGAGTGGCGAGATGCTCGCCTGCATACCCGTTTCCGGTTAGTTTCCGGTTTCGCGTACGCCGTCTTCCGATCTGGCCGCCGTCGCCTGGACCTCAGCGGCGGCCACGATCAGTGACAACGCCGCACAGCGGATGCGCAGGTACTCGACCGGCCCGCCTGCCGACGCGCGGTCGAATCGGCCGAGCACGACCGCGGCGCGGCCGCAGTCGGGGCAGGTGACGGTCGTCATCGGGATCCCTCGTCTCAGCGGTGGTCGGTCGGTCCGGCCAGAAACCTCGACACCGTCGGAGAGGAACTTCCGGGAACCCCAGTGTGCACAGAAGGTCAACGACCGAACACACCGGGTGATACCAGTAGCGATCCGTGACCAACGGCCGCGCTTCGCCGTCGTCATGATCGCAGAGCGTGCCACCGCAGAGTGACGGGTTGCGGCGCCCGGGCGGTGGGCGGGCGGCTACCGTCGCTGCATCGCTTCCCTCCCCGTCGCCGCTCTCGCGCTTGTCGCGAGCCTCGCGCTCAGCGCCTGTGGCGTGTCACCTGCAGCGCCCAACGCGGCTGCGGCGAATGCTGCTGCGGTGGACGGGGCTGCCCCGGTTGCCGCGTCGGCTCAGCCGAGCTCGCCCGCGGTCGCAGGCCCGACGGCCACCGCCTCGGCCGCAGGCGCGCCTGCCTGCGTCGACGGCGCCTGGAGCTGCGCTCAACAGGCGCGGTTCGTCGCGGTGACGGCGTACGCCCGGCGCACCGTCGGGGCGCACGGCTACCTTTCGGCCGTCTTCACCGACCGGGTGACGGGCGCGAGCTGGCACACCGGCGACACCGTCCACCGGGGATGGACCGCGTCCACGATCAAGCTGGCCATCGCCACCGACCTGTTGCGTCGCGAGCGGGCGGGCGAGATAGCGCTGAGTGCCGCCGACCGCCACGACCTCGCCACCATGCTCAACTTCTCGGACGAGGCGGCGTCGGACCGGCTCTGGAAGGCCTATGGCGGCGACGCCATGCTCGCGCGCTTCCGCACCGACTTCGGCATGACCGGCCTGCACTTCATCCCCGGCTTCACGCCGACCACGTACTGGGGCTTCGTCAAGTGCACGGCCGACGACCTCGCCGCTCTCATGCACTACGTCCTGACCAGCACGAATCCCGACGACCGCGGCTACCTGATCGCCGCGATGCGCGGCGTCGCGGCCAACCAGCGGTGGGGGGTGTGGGGCGCGGGACCGACGCAGCAGCCGGGGAACAAGGACGGCTGGTCGTTCGAGTCCGACTCCTACGGCAAGCACTGGGTGACCGACACCGTCGGCTTCGCGGGTCCGGACGAGCGTTACACCGTGGCGATCATGTACCAGGTGGGGCCCGCAGGCTCGCTCGCCGACGGCGTGCACGCCGTCAGCGACGTGGCGGCCCTGTTGTTCGGCGCCCCGACCCCTGCCCGCATCACCGTCCCCGCACCCGACGGCTGAGCAGGCGGGGCGCCACCGCGGCCGCACCCACCGCCATCTCCCGCTACCCACGTCAATACGAAAGACTCGGCGCGTGACAGATCGCGTGGCGGTGGTGACCGGGGCGGGTTCGGGGCTGGGGCGGGTGGTGGCGCGGGCCCTGCTCGACGCGGGCTACGGGGTGGCGCTGGCGGGCAGGCACGCCGACGCGCTCGAAGAGACGGCGAAGGGGCACGCCGCAGCGCTGCCCGTGGCCACCGACGTCACCGACCCAGCGGCCGTCGAGGCGCTGTTCGCGGCCGTCGTCGACCGCTTCGGCCGACTCGACGTGCTGTTCAACAACGCGGGCACGTTCGGGCCGTCCGGCTCGGTCGACGAGATCGACGTGCAGGGCTTCATCGACGCCGTCGCGGTGAACCTCACCGGCTCGTTCCTGTGCGCCAGGGCGGCCTTCGCGCAGATGCGCGCTCAGCGGCCTGCGGGCGGCCGGATCATCAACAACGGCTCCGTCTCCGCCCACACGCCCCGGCCGGGCAGCGCCGCCTACACCTCGACCAAGCACGCGATCACGGGGCTGACCAAGTCGCTCTCGCTCGACGGGCGCCCGTACGACATTGCGTGCTCGCAGATCGACATCGGCAACGCCGCCACCGAGATGACGGCGGGCATCGCCACCGGCGCCCGCCAGGCCGACGGGTCGGTGCGCGCGGAGCCGACGTTCGACGCCGCGCACGTCGCGTCGACCGTCGTCTTCATGGCAGGCCTGCCACTGGACGTGAACGTCCAGTTCCTCACCATCACCGCGACGACGATGCCCTTCATCGGGCGCGGCTGAGGCAGCACCATTCTTGTCGGTGGCCTTCTCTACCCTGAGACGCAGCCACTACGACCGGGCTCGACAAGGGGAGCACATGACCGTCATCGAGAGCGCGCTCGAGCCTCAGCTGGAGCGCTACCGCGTCGAGCTCACCGGTTACAGCTACCGCATGCTCGGCTCCAGCCACGACGCGGAGGACGCCGTCCAGGAGACGATGGTCAGGGCCTGGCGCAGCTTCGACAAGTTCGAGGGCCGCTCGTCGCTGCGCTCATGGCTCTACCGCATCGCCACCAATGTGTGCCTCACCATGCTGGAGAGCCGGGGTCGCCGGGCGCGGCCGATGGATTTCGGTTCGGCGAGCGTCCCCGAGCCCTCCTCGCTCGGTGATCCGTCCGGCGAGGACACCTGGCTGCAACCGGTGCCCGACGCGATGGTCGTACCCGTCAACGGCGATCCGGCCGAGGTGGCCGTGGCCAGGGAGACGATCCGGCTCGCGTTCGTCGCGGCGCTGCAGCACCTGCCTGCCCGCCAACGCGCCGTGCTCATCCTGCGTGAGGTCCTGCAGTGGAGCGCCGCAGAGACCGCTGAGCTGCTCGACACCACCGTCGCGTCGGTCAACAGCGCGCTGCAGCGGGCCCGCGCCACGATCGACGCACGCCAGATCGACTCGACGGGGGAGATCGGGGCCGAGCAGCAGGAGCTGCTGGACCGCTACGCCGACGCGTTCGAGCGCTACGACATGACAGCGCTGGTCAACCTGCTGCACGACGACGCCGTAATGTCGATGCCGCCGTACGCGCTGTGGCTGCGTGGCCCCGAGGACATCATCTCCTGGCACGTCGGCCCCGGCGCGCCCTGCCGGGATTCGCGCATGGTGCCGATCACGGTCAACGGCATGCCCGGCTTCGCGCAGTACAAGCCGTCCGCCGACGGCGGCTACACGGCGTGGGCGATCCAGGCCCCGGAGATCCGCGGCGACCGGATCGTGGCGCTCAACGCGTTCCTCGACGTCAAGGCGTTGTTCCCGATGTTCGGGCTCCCGCTCACGATGGGAGCCTGAAGAAGATCATCGGATTCACCGTCGTCCCGCGCGCGCCGGTCAGGCCGAGCTCGGCGCGCACCTCGTCGAGAGCCGCGAGGTTCGCCGGGGCGTGGCGGCGGGCCGCGGTGAACCACGGCACACCGCGCGCGCCGAGCCAGCGCACCACCTCCGCGCCTTCGGACCACGGACGGACGCGGCGCCCGTGGAACACGTCGTGGACGCTCGCGGGCGTGCCCGCGGCCGCGAGCGGGAACAGGTTCGCGAGGTACCAGCGGCCGAACCGGCGGCCGTGGTCGGCGTCCACGAACAGGTAGCCGACGTCGTCGGGCACCGCCCCCAGCGTCGATGCGATGTCGCCGGGCACGAACGTCCAGCGGTCTGCGGCGAGCTCGGCGGGCACCGTCCGCACCGCGTTGTCGATCCGGTCGAACGAATGCAGGTGCCCCGCGCCGTTGTCGCGAAGAGCCGACAGGATCCAGGTCGTGGACCAGCCATGGAACGTGCCGAGCTCCATCACCGTGTCCGGGCGGCAGTCGCGCAGGGCGAGGTAGGTCAGCTCCGCCTCGACGTCGTCGAGCTGAGGCGTCATCCGCCCCCGGTTCGCGACGAGGAACGCGCGCTGCTGCTCGATCACCGCGCGCAGGTCGTCGGCGAACGTCCGGTAGAGCTTGCAGGCGAGCAAGACGTCCACCGGCGAAGGCTACGGGTCTCCTTCTGAGACGGTCGGGGCGGCAGGCAGGCGGCACACTGCGGGGATGGTCGCGATGCGGGTGATCCGGCTCGTCGTGCACGCCAGGACCCGGCAGCCGGTGCTGGTCCTCGGCGAGGCCGACGGCGACCGCTGCCTGCCCGTCTTCCTGCGCCAGCCGCACGGCGACGTCATCGCCGTCGGGCCGCGCGGCAAGGACGACCCCCTACTCCCGCAGGACGTGTTGATCCCCGTCCTGCGGGGCCTCGGCCATCAGCTCGACAGCACCGAGATCACGGCGCTGACCGACGGCGTGTTCACCGCGGACCTCGTCTTCGACGGCGGCACGCGCGTGCCCGTGCTGCCGAGCGACGCCCTGGTCATCGCGGTGCGCGAACAACTGCCGATCAGCGTGGCCGCCGACATCCTCGACAAGGTGGGGCAGCCGATCAAGGAGCTGTTCCCCGACGGCACCGACGCGGCACCCGAGCGTCAGCTGGAGGATTTCCGCAGCTTCCTCGACGACGTCTCACCCGACGACTTCGGCGCTCCCGGGCGCTGAGGCCCGGCGGCGCGCCACCACGGCTCCGGCCGCGGCCGCCACCAGGCACGCCGCCGCACCCAGCGCGAGCCCGGCTCGACCGCCGAGGTGTTCGACGACGACGCCCGCGACCGGACCGCCGATGGGCGTCGAGCCGAGGAAGGCGACCGCCCACAACGCCATCACGCGGCCCCGCATCTGCGGGTCGGCCGCGAGCTGCAGGGTGCTGTTGCCCGTCGAGAGGAACGCCACGCTGAACGCCCCGACCAACGTCATGCCGACCAGCGCGACCGGGAGGTTCGGCGCCACCGCCGTGCCCAGCATCGCGAAACCGAACAGCGTCGAGGCCACGACCAGCGCGCGCATGCCCGTGTGCCCGTACGCGGCCACGTACAGTCCGCCGACCACGGCGCCGATGCCCATCGCCGCCGTCAGGAAGCCGTAGGTGCGGGCGTCACCGGCGAACGTCTGCTGCGCGACGACCGGCAGCACCACCTGGAACTCGTAGGCCAGACAGCCGACCAGCGCCATCATCAGCAGCGGAACCGCAAGAGCGGGGTTGCGCCGGACGTAGGCAAAGCCTTCGCGGAGCTGGCCGGGGCCGCGCCGGGTCGGGACCGACGGCTGCAGCAAGGCGGTGTCGAGGCGGGCCAGCGAGACGACGACGGCGACGAAGCTCACGGCGTTGAGCAGGAAGCACAGGCCGATGCCGCCGAGGCTGATCACGATCCCGGCGATCGCCGGGCCCACCACCCGCGCGACGTTGACCATGACTGAGTTGAGGCTGACGGCGTTGCGCAGGTCGGCGGGGCCCACCATCTCCAGCACGAACGACTGCCGCGCGGGGTTCTCGAAGCAGTTGTTCAGGCCGAGGAGCACCGCGAGCACGTAGACCTGCCACAGCGTCACGAGGCCGGTGATCGTCAGCAAGCCCAGCGCCAGCGCGAGCACACCCATCATCGACTGGAGACCGATCATGAGTCGGCGCTTGTCGATGCGGTCGGCGACAACCCCCGCGTACGGACCGAGCAGCAGCGTCGGCAGGGTCTGCAGGGCGATGACGGTGCCGAGCGCCGTCGCCGAGCCCGTCAGCTGCAGCACCAGCCAGGACTGGGCGATCGACTGCATCCAGGTGCCCGCGAGCGAAACGGCCTGGCCGCGGGTGTAGCGGCGGTAGTTGGGGTTGGCGAGTGACGAGAACGTCTGGCGGCCGACGGTGGCGAGGGTGGTCAAGCGGTGTCCTTTATTTGCCTATCAGCAAGCATATGCTTGTCCACGGCATACTGCAACGCATGGAAGCCGACGCCCGCGCCCGCCCACTGGCCACGGTGGGTGTGCTGTTGATGGACGACGACGGGCACGTCCTGATCGTCGAGCCGCTGCACGACGCCCGATGGGAGGTCCCCGGCGGCCCGGTCGACCAGGGCGAGACCCCGCAGCAGGCGTGTTCCCGCCAGATCCGTGAGCAGCTCGGGCTGGAGCTGCCGCTCGGCAGGCTCCTGGTGGTCGAGTGGGCGAAACAGGTCGCCGAGGAGCGCGTCGTCTTCGTGTTCGACGGCGGGACGCTCACCGACGACCTCTTCGACGCCGTCGAGCTGCCGCCGCAGGAGCTGGAGTCGTGGGCGTGCATGCCGCCGGAGGAGCTCTTCGTCATGCTGGCGCCTGAGGTGACCCGCCGGGTCGACGCCGCGCTCGACGCCCGCGCAGCAGGCCAGACGTGGTACCTGGAGAACGGCGCCCGCGTCGTCCCGCCCGCGCCGTGATCGGCTACCAGGGCAGGCTGGAGCTGGTCCAGTGGGTCAGGGTGTCCAGGTCTTCCATCTCGTCGACGTGCCGGGGCGGCGTCGCGAACGTCGCGTAGGGCCGAATCCTGAGGACGACCCGCTGCTCCTGCTGCGCCATCTCGGCGATCTGCGCGCGCCGCTCGTCGGGAACCGGCTCGCCCGCCATCAGCTCGACCACCCGGCGCAGGAGGTCGGCCGACTGCTCGGGGTCCCGCTCCACGGTCGCCTTGCCGTAGACCTGGAGGTAGGTCGGCGGCCACTGCTCGTCGAGCACGCACAGGCTGACCCGCGGATCGCGGTCCACCGCCTTCGCCTTGCTGCGCGCGTCCATGGTGGAGATCAGGATGTCGTCGCCGTCCATGACGTAGTAGACGACCGTCATCGCCGGGCCGTGCTCCCGTCGGGCGTAGCCGAAGATGCAGGTGCGGTGAGTTCGCACGAACTCGCGTCGCTTGTCCGCTTCCATCCGAAACCTCCAGATCGCCAGGCCACGTGCGCTTCCAGCCTAGCCGCGCAGCGGCCCCGCGTGATCATCACGTCGGCTCAGAACCGGCCTCCGCCGCCGCGCCTTTCGCGTGTGCCCGACCCGCCGAAGCTGCCGGGCGACCGGCCACCCCCGCCGCCGCCGAAGCCGCCGGAGCGACCGCCGCCCGACAGGCCGCCGGAGAGGATGCCGCCGAGCACGAGGCTGCCCAACTCGGCGCCCAACCCGCCGCCGAGACCCCCACCGGTCCCGCCGCCGAACCCGCCGCCGCCCGACCAGCGCGCCACATCGGAGCGCGCCAGGTCCAGGGCCTGGCGGGCCATCGCGTCGGCCGCGTGGGCTTCGGCCGACGCGGCGTCGGGAGCGATCCCGGGCGCCTGGGCCTGCGCGAGGTGGCGCTGCGCCTCGGCCAGGCGGGTGCGGGCTTCGGCGCCGACGGCTCCGCGCCTGCTGCCGATGAAGTCCTCGGCCGCCGCGACGGACGGGCGCGCGGTGAGCAGCGCCTGTTCCAGTGCGGTGGCGGCGCGCTTTGCGGCGGTCTGCGCGTCGCGGGCGGTGACGAGCCCACGGTCCAGCGCGCCGTCCGCCTCGTCGATCAGCCGCAGTGCCGCCAGGGGATCGGGCGGTGTCGCGTTCTGCGCCTCGGCTGCCGAGGCCAGCGCCGCCTCGGCCCGTGCAACGAGCGCAGCCAGCCCGCCGGGGTCGCCGGTGGCCAATATCGTGTGGGCCTCGGCGATGTCCGCCTCGGTTTCGGCGCGGGCCGCGGCGATCCGCTCGCCTGCCGCGGCGAGGTCGCCTGCCAGCCGGGTGAGGCCGTCCAGCAATGTGGTGGCCTGCGTGATCGCGTCCTCGGCGGCGCGCCCCGATACGACGGCCGCACTCGGGCCCGTCGAGCCAGGGGCAGGCCCCGTCGCCGAAGAACCAGCCGCCGGAGAAGCTCCGACCGCCGCAGGGTCAGCGGTAGGCGTGCTCGACCCACCGGCCAGCGCGGCTCGGGCCGCGGTGATCTCCGTGGCGGCGCCACCCAGGAACTCGCGTGCCTGGTCGAGGTTGCCCGCGGCGGGCTCCCACGAGCCTGCGGCATAGCGCGCCCGCAGGTCCGCCCATCCCGCCTCGGCCTGTGGCAGCCGCGCCTTCGCCACCTCGAGCCGGGTGGCGAGGCCCGCGATGTAGTCCGGTGCCGTCGCCTCGAGGTTGCGGAGCTTGTCGAACGCGGCGACCTGCGCGTCCAGCCGTTCGTCCGCCGAACGGCAGACGTTGATGATCTCGGCGAGCATGCCGCGCTTCGTCGGCTCGTCCTCGGGGATGTCGTCGTCGAGCTGCTGGCGCAGCGTGAAGCCACGCAGCATCTCGGCGCGCGACGCCTCCAGCGCCGTGGCGAACCCGGCCACCGCGGCGTCGCCGAAATGCGCCTTGGCGGCGGCCAGCTCCTGCTCGGACGTGCGCACCGCGTCGTCGACGTCGAGCAACGCCTGGCTGCCCCGGTAGGCGAGGTCGTCCGTGGACACGCCCGCGAACTCGTCGGGCGGGGACGGCTCCTTCTCCGGCGCCGTCCCGCCTGCCGCTGCGCCTGCGGGCGTCGAGGTCGCCGCGCCGCGCCTGCGCCGCGTCACCAGGTAGGCCCCACCGCCGAGCACGGCGACGCCGACGACGCCCGCGACGATCAGCCCGCCGCCCGCTCCCGACCCGCTGCCGCCACCGCGCAGCCCGTCGGCCAGCCCTATCGCGGCGCCTGCCCAGTCGTTCGCGGCGAGCCGGGGCTCGACGTCCTTCGCCGCGATGTCGTCGGTGGCCTGTTGCCCGAGCGGGAAGTTCTGGTCGTAGGAGACGTGGTAAGCCCGGTCGTCGGTGGCGACGGCGAGGAGCACGTCGGTGCGGCCCAGCTGGGACAACGTGGCGGTGCGGGCGGCCCACTCGTCGGTCTGCGCGCCGTCGAAGGAGCGGACGTAGACGACGAAGAGGTCGTAGCCCTTCTCGGTGCGCAGCTGCGTGATCGCCTGCGTGACGCGGGCGGTCGCGGCGGGGTCGAGCACCCCGGCGCGGTCGGTGACCCGGTCGGCCAGCCGGAAGGGCGGGTCGGCCAGCGCAAGGCCCGCCCCGTTGAGGAGCAGGATCGCGAGGGCGGCACCCAGCAAGGCGAGTCGGACGAGACGGGACACAGCGCACATCGTGCCCCGCGCGTCACCCCCCGAGCACGTCGGTGTGCCCGTTGCGACGACACCAGCTGATCAGGTACCGCCCGTGCTCGCCACACCATCGGTACACCGACTGAGTGGTGAGCGGGACGTCGTGGACGTGTTCGCCGCGCTCACGGATCAGCGGCCCGAGGTACTTCTCGGCCACCTTCGCGGCTGTGTTGTGCGAGCAGCGGGCGGCGCTGGCCAGCGTCTCGTGGTTCGACGCGCGTCCCGCGGCGATCGCCCCCGCCATCCGGGCCGCTGTCTCGCCTCGACGTCCGGTGCTGAACCACCGGTGGATCGTCGGCTGCGCCGAAGGCAGCCCGACCTCCAGCGTCCGGCCCGCCGCGGCCTGGCGCATGGCGACCGCCATCGCCTCGACGCCGCCTGCTTTGCGCAGGATGCCTGCGACGCCCTCGCGGACCATGGCTTCGTCGAGGTGGTCGCGCTCGGCGTTGTGGCCCTGCAGCGCGAACAAGACCGGGGCGGGCCTCCCGAGCCGTTGGACGATATCGAGCACGTCCAGCCCGTCGAAGGAGTATTCGAGCTTGACGTCCTGCCAGGTCAGGTCCGTGAGCACGACGTCGTAGCGGAGGTTGTCCGCGATCGCGGACCGCACCTCTTCCTCGTTGACCACAACCGTCACGAGCCCCGGCCCCAACGCCTGTCGGAAGGCGGGCGCGACGATGCGACCTAGTTGCGACGCGATGAGCGCCCGGACACCCGCGCCGTCCACGGCGGAAGTCTGGCGGCAGACGTCCTTGGAGACAAGTTCTGGTACGACCGGCGCGAGAACGGCCCGGTTGTGGACCGTGGGCGCCAGCGTCGACTCTGATCTCGGGATGATCGCAGGCCGGATGAGTGTGCTCGCCCGCTGTCACGCACCGACGAGCCTGGTTGGGTGCTCAGCGGGAGGGGTCCCGTACGGCGGTGGTGGACAAGGCACAGTCCACCACCGCCGTTCCCTTCACGGGAGCGGACGTCAGTAACGCCAGCGGAGCCCGGCGAGCACGTCGTCGATCTCCATGCCCGCCGCGCCTGTCGCGTCCGACCGGCGCACCGCGAGGAACGCGCCCAGCAGCTCGGGGCCCAGGGCATCGGCCACCCGCGAGCCGCGCAGCGCTTCCTCCTGGTCGGCCTGCGAGACGGGCAACAGGGCGATGCCGCGTTCGGCGCGCTCTTCGGCGGACCACGTCCCGGGATCGGACTGCTCCGGCGCAGGCAGCTCCAGCTTCTCGGCCACTCCGGCCGCTCCTGCCGCGAGGACGGCGGTCAGCGCGAGGTAGGGGTTCGCCGAGGCGTCCGACGGCTTGAGCTCCACGTTCGCGTGATCGGCTCCCAGCAGCGGGGAGCCGGGGATGTAGCGCAGCGGCGCCTCACGGTTCTGCACGCCCCAGAACGCGTACGCGCCCGCGAAGTAGCCGGGTCGCATCCGCGCCAGCGAGCCGAGGCTGGGCGCGGTGACGGCCGCGACGGCGGGGAGCTCGCGCAGGATCCCGGCGATGTAGGCGGCGCCTTCGTCGCCGGGGCCTTCCGCGGTGCCCGCGAGCAGGTTCACCCCGTCTCGCCAAATCGACGTATGCAGGTGCCATCCGTTGCCCGCGACGGTCAACGCGGGCAGCGGCGCGAAGCTCAGCTGCAGGCCGTGGCGCTGCGCTGCCGCCCGCAACGTCTGGCGCGCGAGCAGTTGGCGGTCGGCCGCGGTGACGGGGTCGGCCGCCTCCAGCGACAGCTCCACCTGCGCAGGCCCGTACTCGGCGTGCAGCTGGCCGATCGGGAGGCCGTTGCCTGCGCAGTCGCGCAGGACCTCGGCGACGAAATCGTCGATGGGCACGAGCGCGTGGGGGCTGTAGGCGGGGCCCGGGTGGCCGGGCTCGAAGTCGCCTGTGGAGACCGTGAACTCCAGCTCGTACCCGACGCGCGCGGTGAGCCCCGCTTCGGCGAGCGCCGCGACCTGCCGCTCCAGCGCGCTGCGCTGGTCGTAGGGCCACGGGCTGCCGTCCGCCGCCACCTGTCGACCCGGCACCCAGGCGAGTGCGGGCTGCCCGGCCAGCGGGGTGAGCGCCTCCAGCACCGGGATCAGCCGGACGTCCCCTGACGGGGTGGAGAGCGGCCCGTGGGCGAACGTGATCGCGTCGTGGCTGTCGAAGACGGCGAACAGCGTGGTGATGCCGACGCCGATTTCCGCGACGCGCGGCAATGCCGCCACCGGCACCGTTCGCGAGCGGGGGATGCCGTTGTTGTCGGCCCAGTGGATGGTGACGCCTGCGACCCCTCGGGCGGTGAGATCGTCGGTGAGCTGCTGCACGTCCGTCATGGCGCCTGTCGTATCAGCGATCTCCCGCCCGCGAAAGGGTCACCCGCTCGCGCACGGCCCGATCGTTGCGGTGATGCCGTCATGGTCGGACTGGGGGAGGACGAACCGCCCGGTGGCGTCGCCGCACCAGCCCCTTGTGACCAGAATGTGGTCGATGCGCAGCAGGAACAGCCGCCATGTCGTGACCGAGGTCGGGCCGACCCAGCCGTCCCGCATGGCGTCGGTCAGTCCTGTGGCGTCGGTCAGCAGCCGGTAGTCGCGGCCGCGGTCGGTCGAGTTGAAGTCGCCTGCCAGTACGACCGCGCCCGGCTCGCGTGCCGCCTGCGCCGCGACGGCGGTGACGATCCGGTGGTGTTCCTCGGAGCTGACCTGGTAGCCGGGAACTCCTCCCCACCACGGGCGCGGCACGTGCAGCGCGTAGAGCACGAACGGCGAGGGTGCGTCGACCGCCACCCGCATGCCGGGGAGGTCCGGCCCTGGCGGCTGGAGCAGGCGGAGCGGGAAGCGGCTGTATACGCCGACCGAGGGCGAGGGGCCCACCCTCGACACGTGGTAGGGGTAGGCCGCCGCGAGCCCCTTGTCGACCGCTTTGCTGTTCTCGGCCACGACGAGCACGTCGGCGCCGACGGCGCGCAGCGCGGGCAGCGTCGCCGCCTTGCCGGTGACGTTGGCACTGGCCAGCGTCACGCCCGAGCCTGCGCTCACCGTCCCCGCATCGGCAGGCGTCCAGGGCGTGACGATCGCGACCGTCCCGGCCAACAGCACGGAGGCCGCGAACGGCACAGCGCGGCGCCGGCCGATGGCGAGGGCGGCCACGACCGTGACGACGACCAGCACCGGCAGCAGAATCGCGATCGGGTCGCCGACGACCCCGAGCAGGTCCCGCAGCGGGAACCACGCCCACGGCAGGGCGGCCAGCAGGGCGATTCGCGCAGGCCGGGCGAGCGACGTTCGTCGGTTCGGCTCGGCGCGCAGGTGCCTGTTCAGGACACGCCCTCTGGGCCGCCGTCGGACACGCTTGCGTCGCACCCGCCGTCCACGTCAAGCAGCCCCTCTCGTGCCGGCACCAACTCTACCGGCCGCCGACTTCGGTCAAATAGCCAGTTCATTGCGCCGCGGGTAGACCCTCGGCGACGAAGCCGAGACGGCGGGGGTTGTCCTGACCTGACCGTCCTAGCGGGCTGGCGGCCGGGCCGGTGGCGGCGGTGGGCCACCGGGCGGTGACTCCTGATGGCCACCGGTGGCCACGGTGACACCGCGTCCGCCGGCGTCTGGACGACGTAGCGGTCGGCGGTGAGGTGATCCCCGTCGCGGGGAAGCGGATCCGCTTCCCCCGACGCCACCGTCTGCCCGAATCGGTTGACGCCGCACCGCCTCCTTCGGGCGGCCGGTGGCGTCTACCTGGTTGGAGGCGGTCCCAGTCCGGGGCCAGGCATCCGACGAGAGGTTTGTGCCATGCGGAAAGTGATCGAGTATGTGCTCGTCTCTGCGGACGGAGTGTCCGAGGACCCGGTGGGCATGCGGGTAGGCCGTTACCAGGATGAAGCCTATCTGCGGGACGGGCTGGGCCTGCTCGAAGCGTGTGACGCGCTGCTGTTCGGCCGCACCATCTACGAGGACTTCGCCGCGCTGTATGGCGGTGGCCGGGGTGGAACGCACAAGCCGATGTGGGCCGATCGGCTCGAGGAAATCCCCAAGTACGTGTTCAGTTCCACGCTGGAGAAAGGCGGCTGGGGCAACCCGACGGTCATTCGCGGCGACGTAGTCGACGAGGTGACCCGGCTCAAGCATCAGGACGGCGGAAACCTGCTGATCCTGGGCCACGGCCTGCTCGGGGAGACGCTGCTGCGAGAGCGGCTCATCGACGTCATCGACCTCACCGTCTACCCACTGTTGATGGGCCGCGGGGAACAGTTCTACTTCCGTGCCGGCCAGGAGGCCGAGTTGACACTCGCCGCGGTCAAAACCTTCTCCAAGGTTGTGAAACTGACCTACGAGATCCAGAGATAACACGTAACCGCTATATCGCAGTTCAGGACGGAGTTCCGAGCAATGACCGAACCAACCGGAGATTCCAAACAGGTTCTGACTTTCGTGCTGGTGCACGGGGCATTTCAGACCGGGACAACCTGGGACCGCGTCGCATCCCACCTGCGCGGCGACGGACACTCGGTGCACACACCGACGCTGGCCGGGCACGGCCCGGGGGCACCGCTGAACCTTTCCCACACCGATGGGGTTGCCTCACTAGTGGCATACCTGCGTGAGCACTCATTGTCCGATGTTGTCCTGGTCGGGCACTCCATCGCAGGCAGCTTCATCGCCAAAGCCGCCGAACAGGTCCCCGACCTGATCAAACGACTCGTGTTCATGAGCTCCCTCACCGTTCGCGACGGAAACTCGCTCGCCGACGAGTTCCCGCCTGAACAGTCAGCAGGATTCAGCATGGTGGACCCCGCCCAGGGACTGCTACTGCCGTTCGAGCTGATACGGGAACGGGCGTGTAACAACCTGGACCTCGCCGCGACCCACGCTCTCTACGCCGAGCTGACACCGGTTCCCGTCGCATTCTTCACCGACAAGCTCGACTTCGCCGTCTTCTACGAGCACCTCAACAGCGGAAAGATCAAGACCAGCTACATCAACCCGGTTGACGACATCGCCTTTCCACCGGGTGAATACGGCTGGGAGAAAAGAGCCCGCAACCTCGGGCCCCTCTGCCGGATCCTGCACACGCAAGGCGCGCACTACGCGATGACCACCCACCCCGCCGAACTCGCCCACACCCTCACCAGGGCCGGACGCGACTGACACCAGCCGAGGCCAGTGTCGCGCAATGGTCTCTGATTTACGCCCCTAACACTAAGGAGCCTAAGATGGGCAAGATCGTGGTCAGTGAGAACGTGACGCTCGACGGCGTCATCGAGGACCCCAGCGGCGAGGAAGGTCTCGAGCACGGTGGCTGGTTCGTTCAGTTCATGGGCGAGGACTGGCAGGCGTGGGCGGAGCTCGAGTTGGCCGAGGCGCAAGGCGCCGAGGCGCTACTGATGGGTCGGGGGACCGACAAGTACTTCGGCGCACGGTCGACGACTATGAGCGGCGACTGGTTGGACAGTCTGAACAGGCTGCCCAAGTACGTCGTGTCCGCGACGCTCCACGAGCCGAAATGGACGAACGCAATAGTACTGGCGGGTGAGGTAATCAGCGAGGTCTCAAGGCTCAAGCAACAGATACCAGGGGAGATCGTCGTGTACGGCAGCCGCCCGCTCGTACACACACTGATGGAGCACGACCTGGTCGACGAGCTGCGCCTGACCGTTTTCCCGGTCACGGTCGGCGCGGGTGAGCGCTTGTTCGGCGAGACCGGCGACAAGCGGCCCTTGCGCCTGGTCCACGCGAAGACCGTGGGGAACGGCCTTGCCCACCTCACCTACGAGCGCGACCGCGCGGCCTGAACGGCAAGCGACCCACAAGATGACGCTGCATACGACGAATGAGGTGGCGAGAGTGGAGTTGGCCCGGGCGGACCTGTTGTCGAGGGCGCGAGCTGCGGACGGCGAGGCGTTCCGGGCACTGACCGAGCCGCATCGCCGCGAACTCCATCTGCACTGCTATCGGATGCTCGGATCATTTCAGGATGCCGAAGACGCTGTTCAAGAGACGATGCTGGCCGCGTGGCGAGGTCTCGAACAGTTCGACGGGCGCGCCGCACTGCGCACCTGGCTCTATCGCATCGCTACCAACCGGTGCCTCGACGCGATGCGCGCGACCCGTCGACGCCCCGCCAAGCAGTGGGATATTCCGGGGATCGAACCACCCGAACCCACCAGGCTCGGCGAGGTCCCCTGGCTCGAGCCCTATCCCGACGCCCTCCTGGAGGGCGCGAGCAGTGTGCCGATCGGGCCGGAGGCACGCTACGAACAATCCGAATCCATCTCGTTGGCCTTTGTGACCGCCCTGCAGATCCTGCCGCCTCGCCAGCTCGCCGTCCTCGTCCTACGCGACGTCCTCGGATTCCACGCCACCGAAGTGGCCGACATGCTGGACACGACCGTTGAATCGGTCAAGAGCGCACTCAAACGTGCGCGCGCAGGCCTGCAGCGCCGCCTGGCGCCCGCCGCCTGTCTCGACGAGCCGATCCCAGGCGGTTCCTCGGCCGAGGACGCCATTGTGGCGAAGTTCGTCAGCGCCTACGAATCCGCCGACATCGACGCGCTGGTCGCCCTGTTGACCGACGATGTCTTCATGGCGATGCCGCCGCTGCCGCTGGAGTACGAAGGTCGAGACATCGTGGCCACCTTCTTCGCCCTCATCTTCGACGCGGCCCGAAGATATGAGCTGGTGCGTTCCCAAGCCAACGGCCAGCCGGCATTCGGCGTCTACCGCCGCACTCCCACCGGCCTCCACGCAACCGGCCTCGTCGCCATCACGCTGACCGACGACAGAATCGGCGCCATGACCTTCTTCGAACCCACCGTCCTCCCCCCGTTCGCCCTACCCGCATCCCTTCCGACTGGCTGATCCGAAAACGGCCGAAAGCGAGTGACCACAGATCGAGTCCCGCCCTCGGGCCGGGTGCGCGGTGGCTGTCGGTGTAGATCAGGGTGCTGTCCACAATCACATGGCGGTGCCCCGCGGCCTTGGCCGCCAACAACGCGCCGTGCACGGGAGGGTGAACCGCTGTCCGGCAACCACCGGGTGTGCCGTTGCGGCCCGGGCGGCTCCGGGTGGAAGTTGACGATGACCCGTAGCCGAGGGTCGATC
>DASWUV010000011.1:0-23052 GCA_036401495.1 Pseudonocardia sp.
GACGGCCGCCGGTTCCGACCGGGCGTCCGAAGCCGACTGCGGCACGTGGTCGTCGACGACCTCGTCGACGCCCCGGAGCTCCGGCTTCACCTTCCTCAGCCTGCGGACGAGCGACTCCGGGTCGTGACCGATCTCCTCCACGCCGAACCCGACAGCACTTCGACGCTCGCCGAGCTAGGCCGGACGGCAGGGGCAGGCGAGCGGACCTTGAGCCGCCTGTTCCGCTCCGAGCTGGGCATGAGCTTCCATCAGTGGCGCACACTGCTTCGCATCCAGCATGCGCTGATCTATCTCGCGAACGGCCACACGGTCACCGAGACCGCGACGCGGCTCGGGTGGGCGAACCCTACGAGCTTCATCGAGGCCTTCTCCGCCATCGTCGGGGACACGCCGGGGCGCTATCAAACGTCCGCTGCCGGGTCGAAGGGTTAGACCTGGCCGAAATCCGGTATCGACGGACGACCTTCCGGTAGTCCGGCACCCTGCCGCGGATCCACCATTCTTTCATGCCGATCACTTCGTATGACCACCAAAGGCGGGCCGCCCGCTTCAGCGAGCAACGCTGGCTTGTCGACGCCGTGCTCAACGTCATCGGGCCGGAGTTCGACCAGAACCGCCTGCACTACCTGAGCTCCCCCATGACCCCCGAATATCGGGGTGCGGTCCTGGAACTGCAGGGGCGCATCAAGCGCTTCGACGACTTCGCCCCCGAGTTCGCCGCGCTGGCGCGGCGCTTCGAGCGGCAGGCCGCGGGCGCCCTGGTCCAGGGGCACGCAGTGACCGCGAGCGATGGATTCTTCGCCGCCTCGCTCATGTACGGGGGCGCGCAGTGGGCCATTTTCGAGAACACCGACCTCAATCGGGCGTTGGAGCAAAAGAAAGGCGAGTGTTTCGATCGGTACATCGAGGGCACCGATCATCACATCGAACGGGTGGAGATCCCATACGAAGACACGTCGCTACCCGGTTACCTCCACCTGCCGCAGGGCTACACGGGCGGAACGGTGCCTTGCGTGGTGATGATCCACGGGATGGATGTCTTCAAGGAGGCAGCGATCGCCGGAAGCGCCGACCGCTTCCTGCGCCGCGGCTTCGCCTGCCTGGTGATCGACGGGCCCGGCCAGGGATCTTCGCTGCTTCGCGGGACCTGGTACGACCCTGACAAGTACGGCCAGGTGGGCGCGTCGGCGATCGACTTCCTGCGCACCCGTGCCGAGGTCGATGCCGAGCGCATCATGGCCTGGGGCCTGTCGTTCGGCTCGTACTGGGCCACGCAGATGGCGGCGGCCGACGCGCGCTTTGCGGCGTGTGCGCCGCGACCGAGGAGGAGTTCGACGCCATCACGGCCAAGATGGACGTGCGGCCCCTGAGCGCCCGGATCAACGTGCCCTACTTCGTCATGGCGGGCGAAGACGATTCGCTCAGCGACGTCGGCTACACGTTCGACCACCTCAACGCGGTGCCCGGCCCCAAGACCTTCGTCCTGTATGCAGGGGAGGAGCACGGCCTCTTCGGCGCCCGCTCCGTGGTCTTGAGCTTGCCGTTCTGGACCATCATCGTCGACTGGCTGGCCGACCGCGCCGCAGGCCTGCCGCTGGAGTCCACCTACAACCTCGTGGACAGGACGGGGCAGATGCACACCGAGCCGTGGGGCAACAAGCGCGACTACCAGTACGGAGCGCCCCTCGGTGTCGACCACCTCCTCTCCGACGAGCCTCCCGTGGGCTTGTCATAGCACAGGCCAGGAGTCACGCCACCGCGAGCACGATCCGTCCGAGATGACGGCCACGCTCGACGGCCCGGTGGGCTGCGGCGATGTCCTCGAGCGGGTACTGCTCGGCGATCTGGTGGGTGAGACGACCTTCCTGCAGGAGCTTCGTGATGTCCGCGACGGCCGCAGCCAGTGCGGGTGCGGGCATCACGAACACGAGCACGGTGCGGATCGTGACGCCCCGCCGCATGAGCGAATAGAAGGGCAGGCATGGCTCGGGTTCGGCGTCGGAGCCGTAGGCGGCGATCGTCGCGTTCACGCCGATGACCGCGGAGCTCAGCGCCAAGTTGGCCCCGAACGCGACGTCGACGATCCGATCCACCCCGCCCGGGCCGACGAGCCGCAGGATCTCCTCCGCCGCACCGGCCTGCCGACGGTCGACGACATGGCGGGCGCCCGCGTCCCGCGCCGCCCGGCGTTTGTCGTCGGTGCTCGCCGTCGCGATGACCGTGGCGCCTGCCAGTGCGGCCCACTGCACGGCGTACCGGCCGACCGCGCCTGCGCCGCCCGTCACGAGCACGGTCCGACCCTCGACCGGGCCGTCGGCGAAGACGCACCGGTGCGCGGTCAGCGCAGGCACGCCGAGGCACGCCCCTTCGAGGAACGACACCCCGTCGGGCAGCGGGATCGCGTGCGCCGCAGGCACGGTCACGTAGTCGGCGGAGGTCCCGAGCGGCCGCCCGTGGTTGGCCGAGTGCACCCACACCCGCTCGCCCACGCGGTCGGCGGGCACCCCCGCTCCGACGGCGTCGACCACACCCGCGCCGTCGTCGCCGGGGACGACCAGCGGATGCTCCATGACCCGTCCGCCGCTTCCCGAACGGCGCTTGACGTCGCGCGGGTTGATCCCGGCCGCCGCGACCCGCACCCGGACCTCACCCGCGGCCGGGAGCGGGTCGGGCAGCTCACCGACGACCAGCACGTCCGGGTCGCCGTTGCGCTCATACCATGCTGCGCGCATCAGCCGACCGCGACGACGTACTTGCCCGTGCCGCGGCCCTCGGCGAGGAGCTGAAGCAGCGCGGGCACCTCGGCCAGGCCGTCGAGCACGGTGACATCCATGGTGAGCTTGCCGTCGGCCAGCAGGGCCAGAACCTGGCGGAGTCCGGCCGCCGCCCGGTCCGGCGCCGCCGCGGTGAGACGACTCATGCTGAAGCCTGCCAGTGCCACGTTCCCGCCGATCAGCCTGCCCAGCGGCGGCAACGGCTGTGGTGTGCCGCCGCCGGGGTTGCCGAACAGCGCGACGCGGGCGCCGGGCCCGGCCACGTCGAGGTCGAACCCGATCATGTCGGTGCCGAGCGGGTCGAGCACGACGTCGACCCCCGTGCCCGCCGTGGCCAGCACCTCCTCCGGCGTGACCGCGGCCCTGGGCAGCACGACGTCCCAGCCCGCGGCAAGCGCCGCGGGCACCTTCTCGGGCCTGCCGACCGTCCCGATCCGCAGCCCACCGCCGAGCAGCGGCACCAGCTGCGCGACGGCGCTGCCGACCCCGCCGCCCACGGCGTGCATCAGCACGGTCTCCCCGGGCCCGAGCCGGGTCACGCTGGTCAGCAGCAGGTACGCCGACGTGAGCATCAGCGGCGCGGCGGCGGCCAGCTCGCCCGGCACGCCGTCCGGCACGGGCACGGCCAGTGCTGCGTCGGCCACGGCCACCTCCGCCAACCCGCCGCCGCGGGTGAACGCGGCCACCGGTCGACCCGGTTCGAGCCCGCTCACCGCGGACCCGACCTCGCGGACCCGGCCCGAAACCTCCAGTCCCGGCGCGTAGGGCCACGCCGGGACGTACCCCGGGTCGCCGCGCCGGGCCATCACGTCGAGGAAGTTCAGGCCCGCGTGGGCGACGTCGATCGTCACCTGACCCGGCCCCGGCCGCGGCACGGGCAGATCGTCGACGGCGGTGCGGTCGGGACCGTGGGACGGCCCTTGCATGCGAAGCGAACGCATCGGTCAGTCCTCCTTGTGGTCGGTGACGGCCACCGGCGTGACCGGGCCCGGCACGACGTCGCCGGTGATCCGCCCGACGTAGCGGCCCGCGTCGAGCACGCCGGGGTCGTCGTGTGCCGCCACGACGTAGCGATAGCGCCGGGCGTGCTTGACGGCGCCGATCTCCTGCAGCACGGAGGTCGTGAAGTTGTTGCTCAGCCCCGGGTCGTCCCGCACGAGGAACGACGGCTGCACCGCGGCCACGAACCCGTCCCTCGGCGGGCTGTGCAGCGCCCCCTCGACGTCGTAGAAGAGGTCGCCGCACAGGTAGGCCTCGCCGTCGTCGGTCGTGACGACGACGCCGATCGATCCCGGCGTGTGGCCGCCGGAGATCCGGCAGGCGATCCCGGTGAACAGCGTCTCCGGGCCGGAGTGCTCGAGATCGAGGAACTCCAGCGCGCCTCGCGTGTAGACGCGGTCGATCAGGTGGTGCAGGTCCTGCTGCGCGTACGCGCGGCCTTGGATGCCGGTGCAGGCGCTGCCCAGCTCGCTGCGGTTGACGACGACGGGCACGCTCGTCGGCACCTTGTCGAGGTGGCCCGCGTGGTCGCGGTGCAGGTGGGTCATGATCACGCAGCGCAGGTCGCCCGCCTCGACGCCATGCGTGGCGAGCTGCTCGTGAAAGCCCTGGCCGGGGCCGACGGTGCCGCCCATGCCCAGGACCGACGGGTCCCGATAGCCCGCGTCGACGAGTATCGGGCCGTCCGGGCCGGTGATCAGGAAGCCCTGCGCGGGCACGTCGACCAGCCTGCCGGGCGGGGTGCCGCGCAGCCGCATCGACGCGTCGATCGTCACGGTGCCGAAGGTGAGTCGGTGGATCTGGTGCACGCTGGTCCTCCCTAGCGTGAGCGGTGTGCGCCGTAGCGCCGCCACGCGTCGCCGATGGCCTGCCGGATGGCCCCGTTGCCCTGGCCGAGATAGCTCGCCTCGATCTCGGCCAGCACCGGAGCGATGTCGGCACTGAAGTCGGTGCCGAGCAGCAACTCCGCGAGCCAGCCGCGGACCAGCGCCGTCACCGCGGTCGAGTCGACCTCCGTGACGACGTCGGTGTGCCGATCGACCCTGAGGGTGACCGTGAAGTACTCCTGTACGGCATGCGAGGCCGACACCGTCGACACCCGCGCGTAGCCGACCACGATCACGCTGCTGGGCGCGTCCACGGCCGCAGTGTGCCGGCGCCCGCCGACCTCGCCCGCGATGGCCGTCATGACGCAGCTGCCACGGTCGACACGGTTGTCGCGCGGACCCGCACCAGGCTCAGGCACACCGCGGCCAGCACCATCGCCACGATCATCGCCACGAGGACCGGGGTGAACGAGCCGCTGGTCTGCAGCAGCCAACCGATCACGATCGGTCCGACGAACCCCGCGATCTGCGTGCCCATGTTGATGAAGCCCAGCCACAGTCCGACCTCGTGCGGCGCGACGATGTCCATCGGCACCGACCAGAACGGACCCAGGCCGGAGTAGAGGAAGAACCCGGCCAAGGTCAGGAAGACACCGGCCGTGGTGATCGTCGTGGCGAGCGCGGTGGCGACGATGCACGCGGCGGTCGCCAGGTACCCGGCGGCGATGAACGGCCTGCGCAGGTGGTTGAACCGGCGCTGGCAGACCCACGCCCCCACCAGCAGGCCGATCGTGCCCGCGACGTAGGGCGACGTGGACAGCACAGTTGCGCTCGCGAGTCCCAGTCGACGGTAGGTGAGCAGGTAGGTCGGCAACCAGCCCAGCAAGCCGTAGAGGACGAAGCCGAAGAAGAAGAACGCGGCGAACGTGAGCCAGATGTGCGGCACCCGCCACGAGCGAAGGGCCGCGGGAGCAGGCGACGTGCGCGACGTCATGTCGGCGTGCCGGGGGCTGTCCCGCAGATAGCGCACGACCAATACGACGGTGACGAGCCCCGGCACGGCCGTGACGTAGAAGACCCATCGCCAGCCCCACGTCGCCACGATCGGGAACGCGACCTGCGGCGCCAGCGCGGGCCCGAGCGTCAGCGCGGTGAGCATCAGCGCGAGCGGCAGCGAGCGGCGGCCGGGCTCGAACCAGTTCGCGAGCATCCGCCACAGCGGCGGCGGGTGGAAGCCCTCGCCCGCACCCATCAGGAACCGCACGCCCAGCAGCAGCGCGAGGCTGCCCGACAACGCCCCGGTCAGCACGCTGAACACCGTCCACCAGAGGATGGCGAGCGCGATGATGCGGCGCTGCCCGAAGCGGTCCGCCAGGTAGCCCGCAGGTACTTGCACGATCGTGTAGCTGAGCAGCAGCGCTCCGGACACCAGTCCCGCCGCGGTCGGGGAGAGGCCGAGGTCGGCCGACATGAAGGGCAGCGCCGCGGCGATCGCGGCCCGGTCGAAGTAGGAGACCAGCAGCGTCAGCCACAGCACCCCGAGGATCACCCAGCGGTAGGTGGCGGTGCGCGCGTCGTCGCGGTGCACGGCGTCAGTCCGCAAGCTTCTCGGCGACGGCGGGATCGAAGGACGAGCCTTCGGGCAGGAACTGCGTGACCGGCGAACCGAGGAAGGCGCGCTGCTCGCCGTCGTCGTAGAGGCCGACGGCGAACCCTTCGATCAGCGCATCGTGCTGCATCCCGGGGGTGTGGACCTCGACGAGCGTGCACGGCCGGTCGCCCTTGTTCCACGACCAGTGCCGTGCTCCCGTCGGGACGCGCAGGAAGTCCCCCGCCGACATGTGGAACGCCCGGTCCTCGATGAACACCCACAGCTCCCCCGACTGCAACCAGTTGAGCTGCTCGCAGTCGTGCGTGTGCGGAACCGAGTGGTACCCCGACGGCCGCGTGGCGATCATCAGCGACGACGCGTTGCCGTAGACGGCTTTGGTGCGAAACGACGCCGACCCCATGTCGGCGACCTCTTCACGAACGGCTTCGTTCAGTGCGTGGATGGACACGACGCTCCCCGGCGAGCACGGTGGCGCGACCGCGACACCTGCCAAGGGAGTGGGGGTGACCAGGGTGCGCGGCGACGGGGCTCCTCGCCCGGTCGGCGCCGCACCGTCACCACGGACTGTCGGCTCGCGGAGAATAAGACAGCCGGTGGATACGCCGCAAGACCCCGATCACGACCGGAAGCGCTTATACGTGTCTTTTAGTGACTGCCGGTATCACTGCGCGTAACATTTGGCGGCCTGTCGTCGAGAACGAGGCATGGCTCGCCGTTTGCTCCTCATCGTCGCAGCGTGCGCCGTACTGGTCGTGGTCGCGGTCGTGCTCATCCGGCCCTGGCCCGATCCCAACCACCAGTCCGCTGAGAACGTCGTACGGAACGCCGGGGTCGCCGTGAACGTGACGCCGGGGCCGCCGCCGTGACGGGTCGACCGTCGACCGGTCGGTCACGGGTCGCTCAGCGGGTGGCGGCGCCTGCGCGCCGCTTGGTCCAGACGTCGTAGGCCACGGCGGCCAACAGCACAAGCCCCTTGACGAGCATCACCCGTTCGCTCGGTGCCCCGATCAGCGACATCCCGTTGTTGATCACAGCCATGATCAGGCCGCCGGTGATCGCGCCGACCACCTTGCCGACGCCGCCCTGCACCGCCGCACCGCCGATGAACGCCGCCGCGATCGCGTCGAGCTCGAAGCTGGTGCCCGCGGTCGGGCCTGCCTGGTTGAGCCTGCCCGCGAAGATGATCCCCGCGATGGCGGCGAGCACCCCCATGTTCACGAAGATCCAGAAGGTGACGGACTTGACCTTGACGCCGGACAGCGTCGCCGCGGCCAAGTTGCCACCGACCGCGTAGATGTGGCGGCCGAAGACCGCCCGGTTCGTCAGGAGCGTGTAGCCGATGACGAGCACGGCCAGCAGCACCAGGACCCACGGCAGGTTCTTGAACCGGGCGAGTTGCACGATCACGAACAGCACGACCAGCGCCGCAAGGGCGATGCGCGCGGCGAAGACCGGGAACGGGTCGACGGTCTGTCCGTAGCCGAGCCGGGCAGCGCGGGCGCGCCACTGGGTCAGCGCGATCGTGGCCACGAGGCCGAGCCCGACCAGCAGGGTGAACAGGTCCGCCCCGCCGAGCGGGCCCAGGCCGACGTTGCCGAGGAAGCCGTCGATGAAGCCGTTGGAGAGCGTGCGGACGGCGTCGGGGAACGGGCCGATGCCCTGGTTGCCGAGGACGGTCAGGGTCAAGGCGCGGAAGACGAGCATCCCGGCCAGCGTCACGATGAACGCCGGGATGCCGAAGTACGCCACCCAGTAGCCCTGGAAGGCGCCGATCAACGCACCGAGGACGATCGTGATCACGATGGCGAGCGGCCACGCGAGGTGGAGGTTGACCATCAACACCGCCGAGATCGCACCCGTGAGCGCGACGACCGAGCCCGCCGACAGGTCGATGTGCCCCGCGATGATGATCAGGATCATGCCGATGGCGAGGATCAGGATGTAGGAGTTCTGCACGACGATGTTGGAGATGTTCTGCGGCTCCAGCAGCGCGCCGTCGGTGAGCACCGAGAACAGTGCCACGATCAGGGCGAACGCGACGTAGATCCCGCTCTGGCGGGGGTTGAAGGAGAAGCGGCGCGGCGAGCGCCGCGGTGGGACGGCGTTCGGCGGCGCGTCGGGAACGGGCTCGCCCGTGTCGGTGGGGGCGATGCTGGTCACGGCGTTGACTCCTGTCCCTCGGTACGGGTCGCTGCAGTGTGGGTCACTGCGTTACGTGGGTCATGAACTGCATGAGGCGCTCCTGGGTGGCGTCCGCGCGGTCGATCTCGCCCGTGATCCGCCCCGCGGACAGCGCGTAGATGCGGTCGCAGACGCCCAGCAGCTCCGGCAGTTCCGACGAGATGACGAGGATGGCCTTACCCTCGTCGGCGAGCTGGTTGATGATCGTGTAGATCTCGTACTTCGCGCCGACGTCGATGCCGCGGGTCGGCTCGTCCAGTATCAGCACGTCCGGATCCGTGAACATCCACTTCGACAGGACGACCTTCTGCTGGTTGCCACCGGAGAGCTTGCCGGTGATGCTCGCGACGGTGGGCGCCTTGATGTTCATGCTGCGCCGGTAGCCCTCGGCGACCCGGTACTCCTCGTTGTCGTCCACCCAGCCCCGGCGGGCGAGCTTGGCCAACCGGGCGGCGGAGACGTTGCGCTTGATGTCGTCGATGAGGTTGAGGCCGTAGCGCTTGCGGTCCTCCGTGGCGTAGGCGATGCGGTGCCGGATCGCGTCGGCCACGCTGCGCACCTCGATCGGCTCGCCGTTCTTGACCAGCCGCCCGGAGATGCCCACACCGTAGGAGCGGCCGAACACGCTCATCGCCAGCTCGGTGCGGCCTGCGCCCATGAGGCCCGCCAGTCCGACGATCTCGCCCGCCCGCAACACGAGGCTGGCGTTCGCGACGACGACCCGGTCGGGCTGGCTGGGGCTGTGCACGGTCCAGTTCTCGATCCGCAGCACCTCCGCCCCCACCCGGGGGGTGTGCGGCGGGTAGCGGTGCTCCAGGTCGCGCCCGACCATCCCGGAGATGATGCGGTCCTCGGTCACCTCGTCGCCCGCCATGTCCAGCGTCTCGATCGTGCGGCCGTCGCGCAAGATCGTCAGCGTGTCGGCGATCGCGGCGATCTCGTTGAGCTTGTGGGAGATGATCACGCAGGTGATGCCGTGGTCGCGCAGGCCGCGCAGCAGGTCGAGCAGGTGCGCCGAGTCGTCGTCGTTCAGCGCGGCGGTCGGCTCGTCGAGGATCAGCAGCTTGACCTGCTTGCTCAGTGCTTTCGCGATCTCGACGAGCTGCTGCTTGCCGACGCCGAGGTCGAGCACCGGGGTGACCGGCCGCTCCCGCAGACCGACCCGGGCCAGCAGCCGCTCGGCCTCCTGGTTGGTCCGGTTCCAGTCGACGAGCCCGCGGGTGGCCTGTTCGTTGCCCAGGAAGATGTTCTCGGCGATCGAGAGCTGCTGGCACAGCGCCAGCTCCTGATGGATGATCACGATCCCGCGCTGCTCACTGGCCCGGATGCCGGAGAACGCGCATTCCTGGCCGTCGAAGAGGATCTCGCCCTCGTAGGACCCGTGCGGGTGCACGCCGGAGAGCACCTTCATCAGCGTCGACTTGCCTGCGCCGTTCTCGCCGCAGATCGCGTGGATCTCGCCGCGGCGCACCGCGAGGTTGACCTCCGCCAAAGCCGTGACGCCGGGGAAGGTCTTGGTGATCCCGCGCATCTGCAGGATGTAGTCGGCCATCGCCGGTCCTTCCGCCGTATGCAGACGAGCCGCCCCCGGTACGCCGAGGGCGGCTCGAGTCGGTGTTACTGCAGCTGGTTCGCGGTGTAGTAACCGGAGTCGACCAGCACCTTCTGGTAGTTGTCCTTGTAGACGACCACCGGCTGGAGCAGGTAGGACGGCACGACCTTGGTGCCGTTGTCGTAGTCGGTCGTGTTGTTGACCTCGGGCTTGCCCCCCTTGAGCACGGCGTCGGTCATCTTCACCGTGACGTCGGCGAGCTGGCGTGTGTCCTTGTAGATCGTGGAGTACTGCTCGCCCGCGATGATCGACTTGACCGACGCGACCTCGGCGTCCTGGCCGGTGACGGTCGGGTAGGGCTGCCCCGCGGTGCCGTACCCGTTGCTCTTGAGCGCGGAGAGGATGCCGATCGACAGCCCGTCGTAGGGCGAGAGGACGCCGCTGACCTTGGCGCCACCGCCGTAGCTGGACGTCAGCAGGTCTTCCATGCGGCGTTGCGCGGTCGCCGGGTCCCAGCGCAGGATCGCGACCGTCTTGAAGTCGGTCTGCCCGCTCTTGACGACGAGGGTGCCCTTGTCGATGTACGGCTTGAGCACCGACATCGCGCCGTTGAAGAAGAACGTGGCGTTGTTGTCGTCCGGCGAGCCCGCGAACAGCTCGATGTTGAAGGGCCCCGCGGCGGTGGCGTCGGTGCCGTCCTCCTTCTTCAGCCCCAGCCCGACCAGCAGCGAGGTCGCCTGCTCGACGCCCACCTTGAGGTTGTCGAACGTGGCGTAGTAGTCGACGTTCGGGCTGTTGCGGATCAGCCGGTCGTAGGCGATGACCGGGATCTTCTTGTCCGCGGCCTCCTGCAGCTGGGTGGTGATGGCGGTGCCGTCGATCGACGCGATCACCAGCAGCTTGGCGCCCTTCGTGATCTGGTTCTCGATTTGGTTGACCTGCGTGGGGATGTCGTTCTCCGCGTACTGCAGGTCGACGGTGTAGCCGAGCTTCTCCAGTGCCGCCTTGATGTTGTCGCCGTCGTGGATCCAGCGTTCGGACGACTTGGTCGGCATCGTGACTCCGACCAGCGCCCCCGCGGTGGAACCTGCCCCCGAGCCTGCCGCCGGAGCCTGGTCGGCCGTCTTCTCGCTCGAACCGCAGGCCGCCAGGGCCATGGTCAGCGCGAGTGCGCCTGCCGTGGCGGCCAACCGTGCCATTTTCATGGGTCTCTCCTTCGCGTCATGCGGATGGACGTGCGGGGTCGGGCTCAGCCACGACCGGGCAGGCCTGCGGCCAGCCGGTAGTAGGCCTGGTTCCAGCGCAGGCGGTCGGCGAACCCCGAGGAGGTGCTCTGGGCGTCGATCAGCAACAGCTCAATGCGCGCCATGTCGGCGAAGTCCCGCAACGTCTCGCCGTCGATGTCGCCGGTGAGCACGGTGTGGTGCGGCCCACCGGCGGTCAGCCAGAGCTCCGCGGAGGTCGAGAGGCTCGGCGCGGGCTTCCAGACGGCGCGCGCCACCGGCAGGTTCGGCAGCGGCTCGTCCGGCGGCACGACTTCGATGTCGTTGGCCAGCAACCGGAACCGGTCGCCCAGGTCGACGAGCCCGACCACGATCGCCGGACCGGGTGCGGCGTCGAACACGAGCCGGACCGGGTCCTCGCGGCCGCCGATGCCGAGGGGGTGGATCTCGCACGACGGGGTGGCCGCGGCGATCGTCGGGCAGACCTCGAGCATGTGGGCGCCGAGGATCTTCGGCTCACCCGGCCCGAAGTGGTAGGTGTAGTCCTCCATGAACGACGCGCCGCGCGGCCCTTCGGAGCCCATCGCCTTGACGGCGGCCAGCAGCGCGGAGGTCTTCCAGTCGCCCTCGCCGCCGAAGCCGTAGCCGTCGGCCATCAGCCGTTGCACGGCCAGTCCCGGGAGCTGGCGCAGTCCACCGAGATCCTGGAAGTTGGTGGTGAACGCCCCGAAGCCGCCTTCGCCGAGGAACTCCCGCAGTCCCGCCTCGACCCGCGCGGAGTAGCGCAGGGAGTCGTGCCGCTCGCCGCCTCGCGCGAGCTCCGGCGCCAGCCGGTAGCTGTCGGCGTAGGTGGCGACGAGGCCGTCCACCACGGCGTCGGGTACGGCGTCCACCCGCTCGACGAGATCGTTGACCCCGTAGGTGTTCACCGACACGCCGAACCGCAGCTCCGCCTCGACCTTGTCGCCCTCGGTCACCGCGACGTCGCGCATGTTGTCCCCGAAGCGGGCCAGCCGCAGGCCGTCCAGGTGGTCGCGCCCCGCCGCGGCCCGCATCCAGCCGTCGATCCGCTCCACGAGGACGGGGTCGCCCGCGTGGCCCGCGACGGTCTTGCGGACGACCCCCACCCGGGTTTGCACGTGCGCGAACTCCCGGTCGCCGTGCGCGGCCTGGTTGAGGTTCATGAAGTCCATGTCGATCGAGGCCCACGGCAGGGCCTCGTTGAGCTGGGTGTGCAGGTGCAGCAGCGGCTTGCGGAGCGCGTCCAGCCCGGTGATCCACATCTTGGCGGGCGAGAACGTGTGCATCCACGCGATCACGCCGAGGCAGTCGGGGTCGGTGTTGGCCTCCTGCATCACCCGGCGGATCGCCTCGCGCTCGGTGAGCACCGGCTTGCCGACGATCTCCGCCGACAGGCGCCCCGAACCCGCCAGGGCGCGCTGGATCTGCTGGGACTGGTCCGCCACCTGGTCGAGCGTCTCCTGCCCGTAGAGATGCTGGCTCCCGGTGAGAAACCAGACCTGCGGCTTGCGCGCGCCGTTGCTGGGTCTGGTCATGCCCGCTCCTGCCCGTAGACGTTCTGGTAGCGCTCGTAGAGGTTGGTGACGTCGGAGGTGGCGAGCTCCGAGGGCGTGCCGAGCTGGCGGGAGATGTGCACCGTGCGGGCGACGTCCTCGAGCATCACCGCCGCCTTGACCGCCTCGTGGGCGTCGCGGCCGATGGTGAACGGGCCGTGGCCCGCCATCAGCACCGCGCGCGACCGGCTGCCCCGCAGGGTCTGGACGATGCCGCGGCCGATCGCGTCGTCGCCGATGAGGGCGAAGGGCCCCACCGGGATCTCGCCGCCGAACTCGTCCGCGATCATGGTCAGCACGCACGGAATCGGCTCGGCGCGCGCGGCCCACGCCGTCGCGTAGGTGGAGTGGGTGTGCACCACCCCGCCGACCTCGGGCATGTGGCGGTAGACGTAGGCGTGCGCCGCGGTGTCCGAGGACGGGTGGTGATCGCCTTCGACGAGGTTGCCGTGCAGGTCGGTGACCACCATCGTGTCCGGAGTGAGCGCGTCGTAGGACACCCCGGACGGCTTGATCACCATGAGGTCGCAGCCGGGCACCCGTGCCGAGACGTTGCCCGCCGTCCAGATCACCAGGTTGTTGCGGGTCAGCTCGCGGTGCAGGTCGGCGACGGTGCGGCGCAGCCGTGCCGTGGCCACCCCGGCGGCGGAGGTGGCCGTCATGCCCGCGTTCCTTGCGCGGCGTCGGCCCGCAGGGCAACGGCGGCCGCACGGTTCACGGCGGCCCGCCGCCGGGCCTTGAGCCGGTGCATGACGTCGTTGGCCCCCCGCCCGAAGTAGTCGTGCAGGGTGAGGTACTCGGCGTACATCTCGTCGTAGGCCGCGACAGCGGCCGGGACCGGGTGGTAGACCGCCCGGTCGAGCGACCCCATCGCGGCGGCGGCGGTGCGGATGTCCGCGTGGGCGCCCGCCGCGACAGCGGCGTGGATCGCCGACCCGAGCGCCGGGCCTTGCGCGGATCCGATCGTCGACAGCGGCAGGTTCGTCACGTCGGCGTAGATCTGCATGAGCAGCGCGTTCTTCAGCAGGCCGCCCGCGATCACCAACTCGGTGACCGGCACCCCCGACTCCGTGAACGCCTCGACGATCCGGCGGGTGCCGAAGGCGGTGGCCTCCAACAGCGCCCGGTAGGTGTCCTCGGCGCGGGTCGAGAGCGTCTGCCCGACGATGACGCCCGACAGCTCGTGGTCGACCAGCACCGAGCGGTTGCCGCTGTGCCAGTCGAGCGCGATCAGCCCGTGCTCGCCGACGGCCTGCGCGGCAGCCAGCTCGGTGAGCAGCGCGTGCACCGAGATGCCGCGCTCGCGCGCGGCTTCGTGGTAGGCGGGCGGGACGCCGTGCTCGACGAACCAGCCGAAGATGTCGCCGACGCCGCTCTGCCCGGCCTCGTAGCCCCACAGTCCCTCGGTGATGCCGCCGTCGACGACGCCGCACATGCCCGGCACCTCGCGCAGCTCGACGCCGTTCATGACGTGGCAGGTAGAGGTGCCCACGATCGCCACGAGGTGTCCTGGCTCGATCGCCTGCGCGGCCGGGACGGTCACGTGCGCATCGACGTTGCCGACCGCCACCGCGATGCCCGCGCGCAGCCCGGTCCACTCTGCGGCTCTGGCGCAGAGACCGCCTGCCCGCGAGCCCAGCTGCCCCAGCGGGTGTTCGACCTTCGCGACGAAGTTCTCGAACCCGGGGTCGAGCTCGCGGCAGAACTCCGCTGACGGGTAGCTACCGTCCTGGTAGATCCCCTTGTAGCCCGCGGTGCAGGCGTTGCGGACGTAGGTGCCGGTGAGCTGCCAGACGATCCAGTCCGCCGCCTCGACGAGGTGCTCGACGGCCGCGTAGACAGCAGGGGCCTCCTCGAGGATCTGCAGGCCTTTCGCGAACTCCCACTCCGAGGAGATCTGGCCGCCGTAGCGGGGCAGCCACGGCTCCTCGCGCTTGCGGGCGAGCTCGGTGATCCGGTCGGCCTGCCCCTGCGCGGCGTGGTGGCGCCACAGCTTGACGTAGGCGTGCGGTTCGTCGGCGTAGTCCGCGAGCTCGCACAACGGGGTGCCGTCCGCCGCGGTCGGGACCACTGTGCAGGCGGTGAAGTCAGTCCCGATGCCGACGACGTGGGCCGGGTCGACGCCTGCCGCGGCCACCGCGGCGGGCACCGCGGTGCGCAGCACCTCGACGTAGTCCGCGGGCACCTGCAGCGCCCAGTCCGGCGGCAGCGGCCTGCCGCTACCGGGCAGCCGACGGTCGAGCACCGCGTGCCGGTACGCGGTGACGGCGCTGCCGAGCTCGGCCCCGTCGACGACGCGGACGACGACCGCGCGGCCCGAGAGCGTTCCGAAGTCCACGCCGACGACGTAGGCAGCCAGCGGGTCTACCCGACTCGGCGGTGGGGATGGCATGGCGGGACACCTTCGTCCGGGGAAAGCGGGCAGGAGCACCGCGTGTACGGCGAAGAGTGTGAGCGATAACAATGGCGTTCGTCAACGGCGGCGAGGCAACTCAACGAAGGCAGAGCTCGTAGATGTTAACGACAACAGCGAGGGGTCAATACCCGTCAGCGGGGCGCTGCGACACTGCGCCGCACCACCAGGCGGGGCGCCAGCTCCACCCGTTCGACCGGCTGGAGCTGGGCCGACAGCCGCGACAGCAGGAGCTGCAGAGCCTGGTCCGCCACCGCGCGGAAGTCAGGGCGCACCGTCGTCAGCGGCGGGATGAAGTACCCGGCCTCCGGGACGTCGTCGAAGCCCACGATCGAGACGTCCTCGGGAACGCGGCGACCGCGTTCGTACAGGGCCCGCAGGATGCCCAGCGCGAGGTGGTCGTTGGCCGCGAAGATCGCCGTGACCTCGGGGATTCGCGCGAGCATGGTGCCTGTGCGGTAGCCCGCCGCCGCCGACCAGTCGGCGGGGAAGACCGGCGGGATCTCGACGCCCGCGTCCCGCAGCGTCGCCTCCCAGCCCGCGATCCGACCCGCGCTGTCGAACCAGCCCTCGGGCCCCGACACGTGCCAGACCGTCGGATGGCCCGCGTCGAGCAGGTGCTGGGTGGCGATCCGGGCGCCCATGCCCTGGTCGACGGTCACGCCCGGCAGCACCCGCCGCGGATCGCCGTCGATGGTGACCATGGGGACGTCGGTCGACAGTGCCTCCAGCGCCTCGGCCGCCGACACGACGGGGGCGATCACGACGATGCCCGCCACCCGCTCGTCGAGATGCCGCTCGACGACCGCGGTGACGGACTCCCGGTCGAGGTCGGCGACGTTGCCGACGCTGACCGCGAACCCGGCGGCGGCGGCCGCCTGCTCGAACGCGGCGAGCATGGAGGCGGGCCCATAGAGCGTGGTGTTCAGCCCGACGACCCCCAACAGCTGGGTCCGTCCGGTGACCAGGGCCCGCGCGGCGCGGTTGGGCCGGTAGCCGAGCTCGGTGATGGCGGCCCGGACGCGACGGGCCGTGTCGGGCCGGACGTTGGGGTGGTTGTTGAGGACGCGGGACACGGTCTGGTGGGACACCCCGGCCAGCCGCGCGACGTCGACCATGGCGGGCTCGCGCAGGCTCTCGGAGGTCACGTCCCGCCTCCCTGCTCTCGTCGCCGCCCCCACACCGACGCGGATCGGGACGGCACAGAGGAATCTACCGCCCGCCGATCAACGCGGCCGCACGACGCGACACTCGGGCACCTCAACCCATCTCGACGTCAAATTGTTATCGTTAACTATCGAGGTCGTCAAGGGCGTTGCCGCAGCTGAGCAGGGTTACGGCCGAGGAACGGCCACCCTTGACGGTCTCAAATGTTCGGGTTAACAATAGTGGCCCGCGCCACAGTCGGGCCGGTAGCAGCCCCGCACAGATCGGCACAACGTCGGCTCATCCTCGGCACCAGCCGGATGACCTACTCCGGAACGGAGAGACAGCAGATGTCAACGACGACGCCCACGCGGACCGAACGTGGCTCCTCGCGCAGGTCCCTGCTCGCCAGGGTCGCCATCGGTGCGACCGCTTCGCTGCTGGCCGTGGGCCTCGCGGCCTGCGGTTCCGGCTCGGGGTCGGGTGGTGCAGGCGGGTCGGGCTCGTCCGCCGACCAGCCCCTGACCCTCGGCTTCGCCCAGGTGGGCGCGGAGAGCGGTTGGCGCACGGCCAACACCAAGTCGATCCAGGACTCCGCCGCCGCCGCCGGGGTCAACCTCAAGTTCTCCGACGGGCAGCAGAAGCAGGAGAACCAGATCAAGGCGATCCGCTCCTACATCCAGCAGAAGGTCGACGTCATCGCGTTCAGCCCGGTCGTCACCACCGGTTGGGACACCGTGTTGCAGGAGGCCAAACGGGCCAACATCCCGGTCATCCTCACCGACCGCGCCGTCGACAGCCCGGACACGTCGCTCTACAAGACCTTCCTCGGATCCGACTTCGTCGCCGAGGGCAAGAAGGCGGGCGACTGGCTCGTCCAGCAGGAGAAGGGCAAGACCGAACCGCTCTCGATCGTGCAGCTCGAGGGCACGACCGGCTCGGCGCCCGCCATCGACCGCACCAAGGGATTTGCGGACGCCATCACGGCGGCGCCGAACATGAAGGTCGTCGCCTCGCAGACCGGCGATTTCACGCGCTCGGGCGGCAAGCAGGTCATGGAGGCCTTCCTCAAGTCCCAGCCGAAGATCGACGTCGTCTACGCCCAGAACGATGACATGGGGCTCGGCGCCATCGAGGCGATCCAGGCCGCAGGCAAGGTTCCCGGCAAGGACATCCAGATCATCACGGTGGACGCCACGCACGACGGCATGCAGGCACTGGCGGACGGGAAGATCAACTACATCGTCGAGTGCAGCCCGCTGCTCGGCGAGCAGCTGATGGATCTGGCGAAGAAGGTCAAGGCGGGCCAGCCGGTGCCCGCGAGGGTGCTGACCCAGGAGACGACGTTCGACCAGGCCGCAGCCCAGAAGGCGCTGCCGGAACGCAAGTACTGATCCAGCCTGACCGGCAACGTGGTGACATCCGGGGACGGAGACGACAGATCGTCTCCGTCCCCGGCACGTCACGGGCCGGTGGTCGCGAGGAGGACGCCGATGACCAGTGCGACCCTGCCCGAGCAGTCGCCCACGCCGATAGCGGCGCCGGTGGTCGAGCTGCGCGACATCTCGATCAGCTTCCCCGGGGTGAAGGCCCTCGACGGAGTCGACTTCCGGTTGCTGCCCGGTGAGGTACACGCCCTCATGGGCGAGAACGGCGCCGGGAAGTCCACCTTGATCAAAGCGCTCACCGGCGTCTACGGCGTCGATTCGGGCACCATTCGCGTGCGCGGCACGGAGCAGGTGTTCAGCGGGCCGGGAGCAGCCCAGCAGGCGGGCATCGCGACGGTGTACCAGGAGGTCAACCTCTGCCCCAACCTCACCGTCGCCGAGAACATCATGCTCGGCAGGGAGCCGCTGCGGTGGGGACGGGTCGACCGCCGCGGCGTCCGCAGGCGCGCCACCGAGCTGCTGGCCCGGCTCAACCTGGCCATCGACCCCGACTCGGTGCTCGACGAGCACCCGCTCGCGATCCAGCAGCTGGTCGCCATCGCCAGGGCCGTCGACCTCGACGCGGCGGTGCTCATCCTCGACGAGCCCACCTCGAGCCTCGACGCCGACGAGGTGCGCGAGCTGTTCCGGGTCATCCGCGGCCTCCGGCAGGACGGGGTCGCCGTGCTCTTCGTCTCGCACTTCCTCGACCAGGTCTACGAGATCGCCGACCGCACCACGATCCTGCGCAACGGCAAGCTGGTCGGCGAGTACGAGATCGCGTCGCTGCCGCAGCTGGAGATGGTGGCGAAGATGATCGGCCACGAGCTGGCCGTGTTGACCGACCTCGACCGCCAACCGCCCACCGACGTCGCCGACCTGCCCGACACCCCCGTGCTCGAGGCGGTCGGTCTGGGGCGGGCAGGCGCGATCGCCCCCGCCGATCTCCTTCTGCGCTCAGGTGAGGTGCTCGGGCTGGCCGGTCTGCTCGGCTCGGGGCGCACCGAGCTCGCCCGGTTGCTGTTCGGGGCCGACCACGCCGACTCCGGCACGGTCACCGTGGCGCGGCGGCCGGTGCGCCTGCGCAGCCCCGTCGACGCGATCGCGGAGCGGATCGCCTTCTGCTCGGAGGACCGCAAGGGCCAGGGCATCATCGGCGACCTCACCGTGCGCGAGAACATCCTGCTCGCGGCGCAGGCCCGCAGGGGCTGGGCCCGCCGCATCCCGCGGCGCAGCGCCGACGAGCTGGTCGAGCGGTGGATCACCGCACTCGACATCCGCCCATCCGACCCCGACGCGCTCACGCGCAACCTGTCCGGCGGCAACCAGCAGAAGGTCCTGCTGGCCCGCTGGCTGCTCACCGAACCACGGCTGCTGATCCTCGACGAACCCACCCGCGGCATCGACGTCGGCGCCAAGGCCCAGATCCAGAAGCTCGTCGTCGACCTCGCGCACGACGGCATGGCGGTCCTGTTCATCTCCGCGGAGCTGGAGGAGGTGCTGCGGCTCTCGGACCGCGTCGCGGTCCTGCGGGACCGGCGCAAGGTCGCCGAGCTCCCCCGCGCCGCGGCGTCCATGGGGCAGGTCCTGGAGCTCATCGCGCAGCGCCCGACATCGCCGGGCGGAGGTGCTCCCGATGGCGTCTGACGGACGCGCGGACCTCCTGCGCCGCGCCACCCGGTCGAGCCTGTTCTGGCCGGTGCTCGCGCTCGTCGCCCTGCTCGTCTTCGACGCCGTCGTCGTGCCCGGCTTCCTGGCACTGCGGATCCAGGACGGCCACCTCTACGGCAGCCTCGTCGACATCCTCAAGAACGGCGCGCCCACCGCGTTGATCGCGCTCGGCATGACCCTCGTGATCGCCACCCGCGGGATCGACCTCTCGGTCGGTGCGACGGTGGCCATCTCCGGCGCGGTCGCCTGCAGCTGGATCGCCGCCGCCCCCGACCCGACCGGTGGGGGTGCCGCCGTCGTCGGCGTGCTGCTGGCCCTCGCGCTCAGCCTCGTGCTCGGGCTGTGGAACGGGTTCCTCGTCTCGGTGCTGGGCATCCAGCCGATCATCGCGACGCTCGTCCTCATGACGGCCGGTCGCGGCCTCGCCCAGCTGATCACCGGCGGGCAGATCATCACCGTGGCCAACCCGCTGTTCGCGCAGCTCGGCGGCGGGTTCCTGCTCGGCGTCCCGGTGTCGGTGGTGCTGGCCGCCATCCTCTACGGCGCGGTAGCGGCCCTCACCCGGCGCACCGCCCTGGGCATGCTCCTCGAATCCGTCGGGATCAACCCGACCGCGGCGCGCCTGACGGGCATCCGGGCGGGCACCATCACCGTGGCGGTCTACGTCTTCGTCGCCTTCTGCGCGGGCATCGCCGGGCTCATGATCAGCTCCAACGTCACGGCGGCGGACGCCAACAACGCGGGCCTGTGGATCGAGCTCGACGCCATCCTCGCCGTCGTCATCGGCGGAACGCTGTTGACCGGCGGCCGGTACTCCATCGTGGGCACGCTGGTCGGCGCGCTGGTGCTGCAGACACTGACCACGACCGTCTACACGGCAGGCATCGCGCCCGAGATCACGCTGGTGTTCAAGGCCGTAGTGATCATCGCGGTCTGCCTGCTGCAGTCGCCCAAGACCCGTGAGCTGCTGCGCAGGCGCAGACCGCGGACCGCGGCCGCCGACCGGCCACGGGCAGGCGCACAGCCGCCTGCGCCCGATCCCGCTCCGCCGATCAGCGCGCCGCACCCCGCATCCCGCAACAAGGTGAGCCAGCCGTGACCGTCGTCGAGCAGACCGCCGTACCCGGTGCACGCCACCGCCGCCGGACGCTCACCTCGCCGAGGGTGCTCCCGGTGCTCGCCACCTTCGTGCTCTTCGTGGTCATGTTCGGCGTCGGCTCCGTCCGTTACGACGGCTTCTTCTCCGTCCAGGTGCTGCTCAACCTGCTGATCGACAACGCCTACCTGATCGTGCTCGCCGTCGGGATGACGTTCGTGATCATCACCGGCGGGATCGACCTGAGCGTCGGATCGGTGGTGGCGCTGTCAGGCGTGCTCGCCGCGAAGCTGCTGAGTCTCGGGTGGAGCGCGGTGCCGGTCATGGTCCTCGTGCTCCTCGTCGGGCTGGGGCTGGGGCTGACCATGGGCCTGGTCATCCACTACCTCGAGCTGCAGCCGTTCGTCGTGACGCTGGCCGGGATGTTCCTGGCCCGCGGGCTCTGCTACGTGATCAGCGTCGAGTCCATCCCCATCCGCGATCCGCTGTTCACCGCCATCGCGCAGGGCACCGTCTACCTGCCGGGCGACAGCTTCGTCAGCCCTTCGGTCATCGTCGCCCTCGCCGTGGTGGTCGTCGGCGCCTACCTGCTGCACGCCACGCGCTTCGGCCGGACCGTCTACGCCATCGGCGGGAACCAGCACTCCGCCGTGCTGATGGGCCTTCGCGTCGGCCGGACGAAGGTGACCGTGTACGCGATCAGCGGGCTGTGCTCGGCCATCAGCGGCCTGCTCTTCGCCTTCTACTCGCTGTCGGGGTACAGCCTCAGCGCGGTGGGGACCGAGCTGGACGCCATCGCCGCCACGGTCATCGGCGGCACGCTCCTGTCCGGCGGGGTCGGTCTGATCGTCGGCTCGCTCCTTGGCGTGCTGGTCCTCGGCCTGATCCAGACGTTCATCTCGTTCGAAGGGACGCTGAGCTCCTGGTGGACGAGGATCGTCATCGGCGTGCTGCTGCTCGGCTTCGTCGGTCTGCAGCGCCTGCTCGTGCGGCGCGCGGACTGATCCTCCGCGGCCGCTACCGCCCGAACTCGTTGGTCAGCGGCTCGCCTGCCTGGAGGGCACGGACGTTCTTGCGGATCAGATCGGCTGCCCCCAGCGGGCGCCCGCCGGCCGCGTGCGGCGTGATGATCACGTCCGGGAGGTCCCAGAGCGACGAGTCGACGGGCAGGGGCTCGGTCTGCGTCACGTCGAGCGCGGCGCCCGCGATCCCGCCTGCCCGCACCGCTTCGACCAGCGCGTCCTCGTCGACCGTGCTGCCGCGACCCACGTTGACCAGCCAGGCGTGCGGCGGAAGCATCGCCAGCCTTCGGGCGTCGAGCGCACGGTCGGTCGAGGGGGCGCTCGGCAGGATCATCACCAGCACGTCGGCCGTCGGCAGGACCGCGTCGACGTCGTCGACGACCTCGACGCCATCCTCGCTGCGGGCGCTGCGCGCCACTCCGACCACGTGCGCGCCCAGTGCCGAGAGCAGCGGCGCGAGCGTGCGGCCGATTCCGCCGAACCCCCAGATGACCACCGTTGCGTCGCGCAACGTCGAGAACCCCTGGGCGTTGTCCAGAGGCTGGAGCCCGCCCAGCTCGCCTGCCCAGCGGTGGCCGATCTGAGCGCGGACCGTCCGATGGAGATGCCGGGCGGCGGCGAGGGTGAGCGCGAGCGCGTGCTCGGAGACCGTCGCATCGTGCAGGCCGCGTCCGTTGGTGATCACGACCTGCTCGGCGAAGCCCGCCTTCAGCACGCCGCCGGGACCGGCCGCCAGGTCCTGGATCCAGCGCAGCCGGGTCAGTCTGCGTGCCGCGTCGGCCAGCTGATCTGGGGGGTTGCCCCAGATGACCAACGCCTCGGCGTCGGTGTGCTCCTCGGGGATGGGCTCGGCGACGGGGTAGACCACGACGTCCAGATCGAGCCCGTCCTGCAGCTCGGCAGGGTCGACGGCGACGGTGTCCGGGATGAGGATCTTCACGGCCTACCTTCCTGGTGGTCTCGGCCTGCCCGGTGCACGGGGCACCGCCGCCGGACCTTAGGCGGTCCGGGGCTGACTTCGCAGAACGTCGACCCTCTGCGGCGACCCCACAACCTCTGCGAGGTCGCCGCGGCGCGCCTGGGCTCCTACGGTCTGCGGCGGGCGGAACACCGCCTGCCAGCGCGGCACCGCGTCGGCGCACCCCCGCCCCGCGAGTCCGGCATGTCAGCACGGTGAGTCGTGAACTCCGACCCGGGTGAGTCGTGCACCCGGCCAGGGTGAGTCCGGCATGTCAGCACGGTGAATCCCCGGGGCCGCCTCCGTGGGGCGGCAGACGCACCGCCGAGGTGGGCGAGGCCGTCGCACCGGCGTTGTGCCGCTCGCACCCGTGCCCGGACGCCGGTGCGACCTGGACAGCGCGGGTGCGGCCGTCGAACGGCGCGACGCTTCGGTAAGTACCCGCGCGCCGTCGGGGGTGACGGCGAGGGTGTGCTCCGCGTGGGCGGCGCGGGTGCCGTCGGCGGTTCGGATGGTCCAGCCGTCGGCGTCGTGGCGGTAGTCGTCCGTGCCCCCCGCGATCAGCATCGGCTCGATC
>DASWUV010000012.1:0-5387 GCA_036401495.1 Pseudonocardia sp.
GCGCGCGGCCGACCCCGACGTCGCCGTGCTCGCCGACGGCTTCAGCTGCCGCACCCAGCTCCGTCAGGCGAACACCCGCGAGCCGCTCCACCTCGCCCAGCTGGCCGCCCGCGCGCTGGGCCTGGAAGGTGAGTCGTGCACCTCGACCCGGTGAGTCGTGCACTTCGACACAGCGAGTTGGGCTTCTCGGCACGGTGAGTTGGGCACCTCGGTACCGTGATCAACGCGCTCCTTGATCGTCTGCCTACGCCACTGCGGCGCGATCGGCGACGATCTCGGCGCACAGGCGCACGAAGGTCTCGCTGAGCGTCGTCATCCGGCGTTCGTCCCAGGCCAACACCAGTTCGGCGGGCGGCAGGTCGGTCACCTCCGGCATGACCACGCCACCTCGGTCGAAGATGGGCGCGTTGCCCGCCGCCAGAAGGCAGACGCCGACGCCCGACGTCACCGCCTCATAGGTCGACTCGGGATCGTTGATCACCCCGGCAATCCGCGGCGGGCGCCCGTCGCGCTGCTCGACGGCGAGCCAGAAATCGCGCAGTGGGCCCGCCGACTCGGGCAGGGCCAGGAAGGGCTCGTCGAGCAGGTCGGCCATGCGCACGCGCCGCCGCCCAGCCAACCGGTGGCCGCGCGGAAGGGCGACCAGGCGCGGCTCGCGGGACAGCACGATCGACCGGTGCGGCCTGCCGGGCTGCGGTGACCAGGCGAAGGTCACGTCGACCGATTGGTCGGCCAGCCCGGCGGTGCGGTCGGACCAGGGTTGCTGCCGCAGCTCAAGATCGACGTCCGGGCAGAGCGCGAGCAGACCCTCCCTGATCAACGGCAGCAGACCGCGACCTGGGCTGGTGTGCATGCCCACCACCAGCGTCGACGTCGATGTCCGGACGAGATCGCGCTCGGCCGCCGTCCAACCCGCGAGGAGCGCACGCGCGTGCGGCAGCAACTCCTGCCCGGCGGCGGTCAGGCGGATCTCCCGGGGCAGCCGTTCGAACAGCGGGGTCTTGACCTGGCGCTCCAGGGAGCGGATCTGCTTGGACAGGGCGGGCTGGCTGATGAACAGCCTCTGCGCGGCGGCGGTGACCGAGCCCTCCTCGGCGACCGCGACGAAATAGCGCAGGTCCCGGAGATGGACATCCATAACCAACAGTTCTAGCAGCAGGTCTTGGACGCCCCCAGGGCAGGCGCGGCAGAGTTCCCAGCATGCGAGCCATCACGTATGACCCCGGTGCCCCTTCCGGGCTGCGTCCAGCCGAGCGCGACGCTCCCCGCCCGGGTGCGGGCCAAGCCCTCGTCGAGGTGCGCGCGGCGTCGCTGAACTTCGGAGAGGTCGCTTACCTCTCCCGACTGAAGCCAGGGCACGTGCCCGGGTGGGACGCCGCGGGCACGGTCGTCGAGGCGGCGGCCGACGGCAGCGGTCCGGAGGCAGGCGCGCGGGTGGTCGGCTTCGGGCCCTCGGGGGCCTGGGCGCAGCAGCGGGCCGTGGACACCGCTGAGCTTGCGGTGATCCCGGACGGTGTCGACTTCGCGACTGCCGCGGCGTTGCCGGTCGCAGGCGTGACCGCGCTGCGCGCCGTCCGCGCGTTGGGCTCGCTGCTCGGACGCACGGTGCTGGTGACGGGAGCCTCCGGCGGCGTCGGCCGCATCGCCGTACAGCTGGCGGCCAGGGCAGGCGCCCGCGTGCTGGCAGGCGCAGGCAGCCCCGAGCGCGGCGAGGGGCTCAGCCGGATCGGCGCTGACGGTCTCGTGACCGGCCCCGATCTGGTCGGGCTCGACGAACCGGTCGACGCCGTCATCGACAACGTCGGCGGCCCGATGCTGACGGCCGTGCTCGGGTACCTCGCGCCCGGCGCGCTGGTGCTGGCGGTCGGTTCGGCGGCGCGGGAGGCGACCTCGGTCGACCTCGAGGACATCCGCATACGGGCAGGCGGCGCCCGGATCGAGGCGTTCACGGTGTTCGCCGCGGGGTCGGGGTGGGCGCCCGACCTCACCTACCTGCTGCAGCTGATCGCGTCGGGCACGCTCGACCTGCAGATCGGCTGGCGCGGCGGATGGGACCGGGTGGACGAGGCCGCGGCCGCGCTCATGGAGCGCCGGGTCAGCGGCAAAGCCGTACTGGAGGTCTCGTGATCCTCGTGACCGGCGCGACCGGGAACGTCGGTAGTGAGGTGGTCCGGCGACTGGCCGTCGACGGCGCGCCGGTACGGGCCCTCGCCCGTCATCCGGACGCCGTGGCGGTGCCCGACGGCGCGGTCGAGGTGGTCGCGGGCGACCTCAGCCGCCCGGAAACCCTTGATGACGCACTGGCGGGTGTCGAGGCCCTCTTCCTGCTCGGCGGGTTCGCCACCATGGCCGACGTTCTGGACCGCGCGGCGAAGGCAGCTGTGCGCCGCGTCGTCCTGCTCACGTCCCGCTGCGTCATCGGGGGCAGGCCCGACAACGCGATCACCGGGATGTGGATGGAGTCCGAGGCGGTGCTCGAGCGCTCCGGTCTGCCCGGCACGGTGCTGCGCCCGGCGGGCTTCCAGTCCAACGCCCTGCGGTGGTCGGATCAGCTCGGCGCGGGGGACGTCGTCAGGGCGCCGTGGGGCGACGTCCCGATTGCCGCGATCGACCCGGCCGACATCGCCGCGGTCGCCGCCGTCGCGCTGCGGTCCGGCGACTACGAGGGGCAGGCGCTGACCCTCAGCGGTCCGGAGGCCCTGAGTGCTCGGCAGCAGCTCGCCGTGGTGGCCGAGGTGCTCGGCAGGCCGCTGCGGTTCGAGTCGCAGCCGGACGACGAGGCCCGGAAGGCGATGGCCGACGCGATGCCGGAGTCGTTCGTGGACGCGCAGTTCCGGTTCTTCTCGGACGGCGAGTACGACGACAGCGGGGTGGTCGACACCGTCGAACGCGTCACGGGCCGCCCCGCAGGCACGTTGCGCGCCTGGGTGGACGCCCATCGCGCAGCTCTGCCTGGAGGGTGAGTCCGGCAGCTCGCCCCGGTGAGTGCGGCGTCTCGCCAGGGTGAGTCCGGCATCTCGCCAGGGTGAGTCGTACGTTGCGGCCCGGTGAGTCCGGTGTTCGAGCACGGCGAGTTGGGCTTTCGGTGACGCTGACGGTGACCCGGTGCCGGACGCCTGGCCTCAACGGCGGCGCCGGACGCCCGGCCCGCGTGGTGGGCGCTGGGCCCCCCGCCGGCGCCGGACGCCCGGCCCCGCCTCGAGGTCGACGTGAGGGGTTTGCGGCCGCGGAAGGCCGCTGGTGTCGAGCTCGAGCGTCAAAGCTCGGTGAGCCGCCCCGCGTCCAGCTCCCAGCGCCGGGTGGTGCGCACCGTGTCGAGCATCCGACGGTCGTGCGTCACGAGCAGGACGGTGCCGTTGAAGCTGTCCAGCGCCCGCTCGAGCTGCTCGATGGCGGGCAGGTCGAGGTGGTTGGTCGGCTCGTCGAGGACGAGCAGGTTGACCTCCCGCGCCTGCAGCAGCGCCAACGCCGCGCGGGTGCGTTCGCCGGGGGAGAGCGACGCCGCGGGGCGGGTGGCGTGCTGGTTGACCAGCCCGAACTTGGCCAGCAGCGTGCGGATGTCCGACTCCGCCCACTCCGGCGCCGCGCCCGTGCGTGCTCCGCCTGGGCTCCGTACCGCGTCGCCGAACGCGGCGGCCAGCGGCGCAGGGCCGAGGAAAAGACCCCGGACCTGGTCGATCTCGCCGACCCGCACGTTCGACCCCAGCCCGGCAGACCCCTCGTCGACCGGTATCCGCCCGAGCAGGACTCCGAGGAGCGTGGTCTTGCCCGAGCCGTTGGCGCCGGTGATGGCGATCCGGTCGGCCCAGTCCACTTGCGCGTCCACTGGCCCGAGCACGAACGACCCCCGCCGCACCACCGCCCTGGACGCCGACGCCACGACCGCGCCGGAGCGGGGCGCTGCGGCAATCGTCATCCGCAGCTCCCACTCCTTGCGCGGCTCCTCGACCACCTCCAGCCGCTCCATCGCACGCTGGGTCTGCCGGGCCTTCGCCGCCTGCTTCTCGGACGTCTCGGCGCGGAAGTTGCGCACGAACTTGTCGTTGTCCTTAGCTTTTCGACGGGCGTTGCGCACGCCCTGCGCCATCCAGTTGCGCTGCATCTGCGCGCGGTCCTTGAGCCCGCCGAGCTTCTCGTCGTACTCCTCGTACGCCTCGCGCGCGTGCCGCCGCGCCACGTCGCGCTCGGCGAGGTACGCCTCGTAACCGCCCTCGTAGACGCCGACCTGCTGCTGTGCCAGATCCAGCTCGACGATCCGGTTGACGGTGCGCGCCAGGAACTCCCGGTCGTGGCTGACGATGATGGCCGGGCTCCGCAGGCCGAGCACGAACTTCTCCAGCCGCTCCAGACCGTCGAGGTCCAGGTCGTTGGTCGGCTCGTCGAGAAGCAGGACGTCGAAGCGTGACAACAGCATCGCCGCGAGCCCGGCGCGGGCGGCCTGTCCGCCCGAGAGCGCGGCCATCTCGGTCGAGAGCGGGACGCCCAGTCCCACGTCCGCGGCGACCTCGCCCGCGCGCTCGTCGAGATCGGCGCCGCCGAGGGAGAGCCACCGGTCGAGCGCGGCGGCGTAGCGGTCGTCGGCTCCCGGCGCGGCCTCGGCGAGTGCGTCCGCGGCGTCGTCCATCGCGACCTGGGCGTCGGCGACGCCGGTGCGCCTGCCCAGGAACGCCATGATCGTCTCGCCCGGCCGCCGCTCCGGCTCCTGCGGCAGGTGCCCGACGGTGGCGTCCGGCGGGCTGAGCACGACCGTGCCCTCCTCCGGCGCTTCCTCGCCCGCGAGCATGCGCAGCAGCGTGGACTTGCCCGCCCCGTTGACCCCGACGAGCCCGACGACGTCGCCGGGCGCGATCACCAGGTCGAGCTCGGAGAACAGGATGCGGCTGCCGTGGCCTGCGGCGAGTGAGACGGCCTGAAGCGTGGCGCTCATGACCGGACCAGCCTACGGCCCGGCCCTCGTCGGCCGCGCCCACATTGGGTGCGGAGGTCAGGCAGGATCGACAGGGATGAACGCGTCAACTGAAGTGGCTCGCGCCGTCGTCGACGAGCTGGTTCGCTGCGGCGTCACCGACGCCGTGCTGTGCCCCGGCTCGCGCAACGCGCCGCTGTCGTTTGCCCTGCACGCCGCCGATGCGGCGGGTCTTCTGCGCCTGCACGTCCGCATCGACGAGCGCACCGCCGGGTTCCTCGCACTCGGGCTGGCGGTGGGATCGGGGAGGCCGGTGCCGGTGGCGACGACCTCGGGCACGGCAGCGGCGAACCTGTTCCCCGCCGTACTGGAGGCCGCCTACGCGGGGGTGCCGTTGCTCGCGCTGACCGCCGACCGGCCCGCCGAGCTGGTGGGCACCGGCGCCAGTCAGACCATCGACCAGGTCGGGATGTTCGGCACG
>DASWUV010000013.1:0-16951 GCA_036401495.1 Pseudonocardia sp.
GTCGGCGAAGCAGGGAACCTCGTCAGCGTCGGAGGAACCGCCGAGTGCCGCCGCTTCCGGTGGATCGGGCCCGGGTGCGCACGAGCGCGCCGACGCGGTCTGGCCGCATGCGGGACCACCGCCGTCGAGGCCTGCAGGCCCGACCGTCGCAATGAAGATCTCCGGCGCTACGCCTGCGAGCCCTGGCGGCGCAGACGGTCCCTCGTCGGGGGCGCCGGGTGTGCGGCCCGCCGCTCCTGGATCAGACGGGCGAACGACTGCCTTGCCGATTTCGGGCAGGCCCTCGACGTCGGGTCCCGGACGCTCCAATTCGGCTGCGCCGTCGCCGGTCTCCGCCATCGCAGCCCGCACCGCGCCGCCCGCAGGCCCCGCTGTGACGCGCCTCCCGGCGGACTCGAGTGAAGCAGGGTCGGTCGGGCCGACCGGTGGGGCGGCCGCTCGCCCCGCAGGTGCGCCGTCGAGCCCGATGACGCCGGGCCCCAACGGTTCGGCTCGCAACGGCTCCGGGCTCAACGGGTCGGGGCTCAACAGCTCGGCGCACTCGGTATTCGACGAGTTGGGGTCCGGGAAGTCCGGGCAGGCGCGGCCCGAGACCGACGCGGGCGCCGCCAAATCGGGATCGGTCCACTGGGGAGCAGCTGGGTCGGAGCCCGCGCCGTCGGGGTCCGCCCAAAAAGAATCTGCCCAGAAGGAATCTGCCCAGCCAGGATTTGTTAGGGAAGGCTCCAGCCAGAAGGATTCGGTCCGAGAGGACTCGGCTCGGTCGGAGTCGGCTCGGTTGGACTCGGCTCGATCGGATTCGGCTCTGGCGGATTCGGCCAAGTCGGCTTCGGCCAAGTCGGAGTCGGCTCCGTCGGGCGTGGCCCCGTCGGGCGTGGCTCAGCCCAGCCTTTCGCATGATGGTCCGGCCCTCGGCTCCGCTCCGAACGGCGCTGTCCCCGCTGCTTCGGCCGAGCCCGGTTCGGGTGAGAAGGGCACTCAGCCTGCGCAGGCGGATGCGGTCGCCATGGGCTCGGACTCGGCGTCGTTGTGGCCGCAGTTCACGGCAGACTCATCGGACCCCGCTCCTTCCACCGATCGGGACGCGGTCCACGCGGAATCCGCCGACGCCGCCTCGAGCGCTGAAGAGACGAGAAGGGCGGCGCACCGGTTGCCGACGGGGGCATACCCCATCGTCAGTGAGGCCGATGGCGATGATGGGGCGTCGCTGCGTCCGCGCAACGAGCCGCAACCTGAGCCTGCCGACTTGTTCCGGCCCGGGGCACGCGCGGAGCAGAAGCCGTCAACCGGCCAGCCGAACGTCCGACGCGCGGACGCGACCATGCAGGTGGCGGCCGTCGGGCACCCGGTGCCGCAGGACGGCTCGGTCGTCCCCCCGCACCTCGGCAGGAATGACGGCCGCCAGACCTGATCCGACGGTCACCGCGTCAGGTGTGAGCGATCTTTGTCACGCTGAGCATGGTCCCGGTGACGCAAGGTGGCGATCTTGGGCGTACGGTGCGCGGCATGCAGCTGCCTTTGCCCGCTGACGTAGTGCCACTGGTTACCGGCGTGTTCATCGCGGTCGTGGTGGTCGTCGCGCTGGTAGTCGGTCTGCGGACACGGGCCGACGAGTCGCCTGCTCCCGTCGACGCCGACGGGACCGGGGAGAACGAGGCCGTCGCCCGGCCCCTCGCGCCGCAACAGCCTGTCGTGCGGCGAACAGTGGCGGACGCCATCGCGGACCGGCAGGCCGACACCGACCCGTTCCCGGTGGTCCACCGGCCTACCGCGGTAGCGGACGCGAACGGTTCTGCCGCGCTCGATGCCGTCGATCGAGCCGAGTCGCCACCCACGTCGTCGGAACGGCCTCCGGCACCCGGACTCGATCCTTCTGCCGGGTCCGACGGGCCCCCCGAGGCAAGCACGCACCAGCCCGCTGCGAAGTCGGGAGGCGCCGTCGTGGGCGTCCCGGCCGCGCAGGCCGCCGCTGCGGACCAGCCTACTGGCGACGTCGCCGCCGCCGAAGCCCGCGACGCCGCGGGCGCGGCGCCCACCGAGCCCGGATCGTCCCCGGCGCAGCCCCACCTCACCAACCCGAAGCGGTTCGTCGCTCCCGGCGACGCCGTCGCCCCCACCCGTCCCGACACCTCCCATCCCGCGCCCGATCGGATCGTGGCGCCCGGTCAGCCGGTCGCGCAGGCCCAGCCCGACAGAGCACCGGTCGGGAGCCCGGCGCCCACCTCCCTGGCGGCGCGGGTGCGAGCCGCTGCGGTGGACTCGGCCACGACGCCCGCCGCGTCGTCGACGCCGACGCCTGCTCCGTGGGACCGGGCGGCCGTACAGGCCCCGTCGACGGCGTCGGACCACCCGCATCCGGTTCCGGAGGACGCGGCGGGCCTCACCCGTGCCGGGCAGGCCAACCCCATCAGCCACGCCCGACACGCGGCGGCGCAGCTCGCCCCGGTCGATCATGGCCCGGCCGATCCCACCGCTTCTGATTCCACCCCCGCTGGTGACCCCCACACCGGATCGACGGCGCCCGACGCGGCTGAGCAGCCTTCGGCGGGGGCCACCGAGCCGGTCGACCCGACCAGGGAGGGAGCGATCCCGCACCAGTCGTCGAACGTCACGGGGTCGGGCAGGACCGTTGGCACGGCGATCGCCCACGTCCTTGCGGCGAGGGCCGCGGTCCCCGCTCCTGGGCCGGACCGCCGCGGTGACGCCAGGGACCGGTTGCTCGCCGCGATGTTGGACGACCCACGGGCCGCCGTCGGGGCCGTGGTGGACCTCCAGGACTGTCAGGAGCGCATGCGTCGCCTCTCGGGCGCCCTTCACGAGGAGCGCGTCAGGTTGCGCGAGCTTCTGGGCAAGCTGACCCGCTCAGGACTGCGGGCAGATCAGCTCGGTCGGCTGTCCGGCCTGCCCGACTCCGAGGTCGCCGAACTCCTGCGGGCCCCTGGCTGACTTCGCAGAGCCCATCACCGCTCGTCGAGCAACAGCGCGGCGACGGCACCCGGGGCCTCGCGCATCGCATCGTGTGCCGTGGGGAGGTCGTGGACCGCCCACTCCGGGTCTGCTTCGAGTTGGGTGCGGAGTTCGGTGAAGGGCGTGCCCGCCCATCCCGAGCAGTAGACGAACTCGCGGCGGGGGACCCGGGCGAGCGCGCCGGTGAGCCGGATCGTCTGCAGGAGCGAGGCGAAGGGGTGGGGACGGCGGCGGGGATCGCGGCCGGGGCGATCGGGCGGGCGGACGGCGTAGCCGGTGTTCGCAGCGCCTGCCACGAACGCCTGCCGGTAGGCCTCGGTGGTCGACGACCAGCACGACTCGCCGTCGCGGGGTACGTAGGCGTCGAGGTGCACCAGTCGCGATATCCGACCGCGGGCGCGGTCGGCGGCGGCAGCGATCACCATCCCGGCGTAGCTGTGGCCGACCAGCGTCGCGTCGGTGATGTGCGCGCGATCGAGGAGCGCCAGCACGTCGTCGGCGTGGGTGTCGAGGTTGGCGGCAGCGACCGTCGCGGCGTCGTCCTCGGGCCGCAGCCCGGTCAGGGTCACGGCGTGCACGGTGTGACCGGCCCGCTCCAGCAGCGGGACCACCGCCTCAAACGCCCATGCGCCATGCCAGGCACCGGGCACGAGGACGAACGTTGCCATGGGTTTCTCCTTACGCTGCACGCGACTCAGAACCCCTCCAGACCATCAGGTCGAGAAGTGGCTGACCACCGGTAAACTGCCGAACTATGCCCGTTCGCCGCCAACCTCGTGGCGCCGTGGCCGCGGCATCGCACATCTGGCCGTCCGGCGGACGGCACCTGTGGTCGTCCGGCGGCCTGAGCGAAGTGCAGTCGCATGCGCGCGGGCATCTGGTGTACGCGGCGACCGGCGTGTTGGCCGTGTACACGGACCTCGGCACGTCGGTGGTTCCTGCCAATCGGGTGGCCTGGACCCCCGCCGGACACACACACCAGCACCGCGCTCACGGTGACACCGACATGCGGATCGTTTTCGTCGCGCCGGTTCTGGCGCGGTACCTGCCGAACCGGCCCACCGTGTTCCTGGCCTCCGGCATCGCGCGCGAGATCCTGCTCGCCCTGACCGGACCCGACAACGACGACCACCCCGCGCCCGACTACAGCAGCGCGGCGCGCGCACGCTTGCTCAGGGTCCTCGTCGACGAGCTCGGGGCAACGCAGGAGCAGCCGCTGCACCTGCCCGATCCGCACGATGACCGGCTGCAGGCGATCGCGCGGATCCTGGCCGAACGGCCTGCAGACAACGCCTCGCTGGCCGAGCTCGGTCAGGCGATCGGAGCCAGCTCCCGCACCCTCAGCAGGCTGCTCCGCGACGAGCTCGGCATGACCTTCTACGAGTGGCGCACCCAGCTACGCGTCTACCACGCGCTCGTGCTCCTGGCCGAGGGCCACGACACCACCCAGACCGCATACGCCTGCGGATGGGCAAATCCCAGCAGCTTCATCGCCGCCTTCGCAGGCATCATCGGCACTACCCCGGGCCGCTATCGAGCAGGCCGCCCGCTCGTGAAGGTGGCCACCCCGGCGGGATAGGGCCCTCAGCCCGCGATGCGGCTGAGCCGGGCCGACAAGTGCGGCTGCCTCGGCTGCCCCATCATCTGCCGCTCGTCGACGTAGGCCAGGTCTCCGCCCTCGACCAGCCCGTAGAGGCGGTGCGATGACGTGACGTCCTTCGCCGACGCCGTCCGCACGACCGCGTCCGTCTCCATCTCCCACGAGGTGAGGGTGCGCGCTCGGCCGTAGAAGATCTCGGTGATCCCCGTGGCGTGGGTGATCAGCACCTCCAGCTCGCCGTCGGACTGGGGCCGCCAGAACCCGACCTCGCGCGCCGCGGGGCGCAGCACCTCGCCGTCGGGCCCGAGGAGCCACGCACGGGCCTCGTAGGACACGAATGGCCGCCCGTCGTGGGCGAACACGAGCTGCTGGCCGTAGGCGAACGGCCCGTCGATCGTCGGGTAGACGGCCTCGCCCGCGCCTCGCCACACGCCGATGAGCGGCAGCAGGCCGAGGCACTGGTCGTTCAGGTCGGGGCCCTCGCGCAGGTTCGCGGTGTCGTCGGGGATCGGCAGGTCCTCGAACCGGGGACGGTTGCGCTGGGCCGCGTCGGGAGCGGCGTTGGCGGGCCCGGCGATCGTGCTCTCCGGCGGGGACGACGGCTCGCTCACGACTGCTCCCCGGCGACAGCGACGCCGTCGACGGCCCCAACGCCGTCAAGCCCGTCGACGACATCGACCACAGCAACATCGACACCAGCGACATCGACCACAGCGGGCCTGGTGGTGAACAGCCGTCGCAGCAGGTAGCAGGCGAACCCGACCGTGCCCGCGCAGACCGCGATCAACAGCGCGGTGAAGAACCATTCCACGGTATGGCAGCGTAGGCCGTAACCCTGCGACCGCGGTCGACAGCCTCGACAGGAACGGGCCGCCTCTCCATCTCCGACAGGAGGCCCGTCCCTCGACGGCGGTCAGCCCACCGTCACGACGGTCTCGTGCAGACCCGGCGCGTCGGCGGTCACGTGCGCCTCACCGTTGCCCGCCCGGTGCAGGGCGCGCAGGGTCCAGGTGCCGGGCGCGGCAAAGAACCGGAACGTGCCGCTCGCGGACGAGACGACCTCGGCGGTGAACTCGCCCGTGCCGTCGAGCAGCCGGACGAAGGCGCCGCCGACGGGCTCGCCCTCGGCCACGACCCGCCCGGTCAGCACCGTCTCCTTGCTCAGGTCGGTGCCCGGCGGCAGCGCCACGGCCTGGTCAGGTGCGCCGCACATCAGGACGCCGCCCCCGCCTTGGCCGTCCCCGCGCCGAGCTCGATCGGCACACCGATCAGCGAGCCGTACTCGGTCCAGCTGCCGTCGTAGTTCTTGACGTCGGACTGGCCGAGCAGTTCGTGCAGCACGACCCAGGTGTGCGAGCTGCGCTCACCGATGCGGCAGTAGGCGATCGTCGGCTTCGAGCTGTCGAGGCCCTCCCCGCCGTAGAGCTTCGTGAGCTCCTCGTCCGAGCGGAAGGTCCCGTCCTCGTTGGCGGCCTTGCTCCACGGGATGTTGATCGCCCCGGGGATGTGGCCGGGCCGCTGGCTCTGCTCCTGCGGCAGGTGCGCGGGCGCGAGGATCTTGCCGGAGAACTCGTCAGGTGAACGCACGTCGACGAGGTTCTTGGTACCGATGGCAGCGACGACCTCGTCCCGGAACGCCCGGATCGAGTTGTCGGGCTCGTGCGCCGTGTAGGTCGCGGGGGTGCGCGGGCTCGTCTCGGCGGTCAGCGTCCGGCCGTCGAGCTCCCACTTCTTGCGGCCGCCGTCGAGCAGCTTGACGTCGGCGTGGCCGTAGAGCTTGAACTGCCAGTAGGCGTACGCGGCGAACCAGTTGTTGTTGCCGCCGTACAGGACGACGGTGTCGTCGTTGCTCACGCCCTTGGCCGACAGCAGCGCGGCGAACTGCTCCGCGGAGACGATGTCGCGACGCACACCGTCCTGCAGCTCGGTGGTCCAGTTGATCTTTACGGCACCGGGGAGGTGACCGCCGTCGTAGGCGGCGGTGTCCTCGTCGACCTCGAGGAACACGACTCCCTCGGTGCCGAGGTTCTTCTCGGCCCAGTCTGCGGTGACCAGGACATCCTGGCGGCTCATGTGGAAACTCCCTTGGTGGACTTCACTGTCGACGATCGAGGGCGGACGATCAGGCCGTACTGCGTGCAGCCGAGGCCGTAGCCGAAGGCGGCGTGGAGGAATGCGGCGGTCGAAGACGACCGTGCTCCCGGGTATCCGACGAGCGGACGAAACCCTCAGGAGGCCCGACACAGGCAGCTGCCCACGCGGCACAGGTCCACTGCGCGGCGTCGGGTCAGCGGCCAGTTCACGACCACGAGGGTATCTGAGGATGCCTGCCCGCGGGAGCGTCGTTTCCCGGCCGCTCAGCCCGACGGACGCGCTCGACCTCGTCAGTCCAGAGTGAGGTTCGTCGCAGTTCCGCTGATCTGCAGGGTGTTGTCCTGCGCCCGGAACGTGGTCGCGGCGGCGTTGAACGGCAGGCCCCCGTCGTAGAGCGGGATGCGGAAGAGGTTGAGGATCTCCCTGCGCACCGAGCTCGGCACGGGCAGGCTGCGGCCGTCGGACAGGCGGACGTCCACGGGCACGATCGTGGCCTTGCCCTTGCTCAGTTCGAGGGTGGCGATTTCCGCGACCTCGGCGGAGGCGCCGAAGAAGCTGACCGTGCCGACGAGCCGGGCGACGTGGTCGGGGTCGAGGTTGCCCACCGACGGATCGGCACCGTTCTCGACCGCCTGTTGCAGCGCCGTCTTGTCGACGGTCTCGATCCGCACCTTCGTGGCCTGTGGCACCAGTCGCTGCAGGTCAGCGGCGTCGATCACGACGGTGCCCTCGGCCCCGGCCGCCTCGATCGTCTTCTTGCCCGAGCCCAGCAGCATGGCCAGCGGCGCGGTGACGTCGTGCAGCTGCGCGGTGATTTCCAGCTCCTTGAAGCTGCCGTAGGGGATCCGCTTGGCGTCGACGTCGACGCTGGGGTAGCGCCCGGAGATGGCCTGGGTGAGGAACGGGAAGCCGTTCACCCGCACCGAGGGGTCGTCGACGAGCCCCAGCTGCGTGCGCATCTGCCGGGAGACGGCGGACTCCGCGAGCGCTGCGGCGCCGAAGTCGGCCGCCACCAGCACCGCGGCCAGCACCAGCAGGACGATGATCAGTCGTCGCACGCCGCCTCCCCGCCGTCGACCGTAGGGCCGTCCACCGTCAGGCTGTCGGCCCTCGGGCCGACGGGCACGGTGGCTGTACGGGGCAGCTGTGTCAAAGCGCGCGGTTTCACCGCTACGCATGTGGGCGTCCACCCGGTTATCCTGCATCGATCCGCGTGGTGGTGTTCCAGCCGGGTCACGCGGTCGTGAACGGTGCGGTCAGCGTCGCCCGCCGTCAACCCCGGCCGAGAGGAGACCAAGAGTGGAACTCCTTCTGCTGACGGCAGATCCGGAGCCAGGTTCCGTACTGCCCGCGCTGACGTTGTTGCCGCACGGTGTGCGCACGGCTGCCCCCGAGGTGGCGGCCCTGTTGGACGCCGGTCCACACGACGCGGTGCTGGTTGACGCCCGCACCGACCTCGTCGCCGCGCGAAGCCTGTGCCGCCTGCTGGGCAGCACCGGGATGGACGTGCCGGTCATCGCCGTGCTCACCGAGGGTGGGCTCGTCGCGGTGTCGGGGGAATGGGTGGTCGACGAGATCCTGCTGCCCGGAGCGGGCCCGGCCGAAGTGGACGCGCGGCTGCGGTTGCTGAAGTCGCGTCCCGGTGCCGACTCGGGCCGTGACGGCGGCGCGCTCGTCCTCGGCGAGCTCGTGATCGACGAGGCGACGTACGCCGCGCGGTTGCGCGGCAGGCTGCTCGAGCTGACCTACAAGGAGTTCGAGCTGCTCAAGTACCTCGCGCAGCACGCAGGGCGGGTGTTCACCCGCGCCCAGCTGTTGCAGGAGGTCTGGGGTTACGACTTCTTCGGCGGCACCCGCACCGTCGACGTCCACGTCCGACGGCTGCGCGCCAAGCTCGGCACCGAGCACGAGCAGATGATCGGCACGGTGCGCAACGTCGGGTACAAGTTCGTCCGGCCCAGCCGCGGCGCGCTCGGCGTCGCCGCGGTCGTCGGCGAGGTCGAGGACGACAGCGACGAGGACGCCGACCGAGCGCCGCGCCTCGCGGGACTGGCCTGATGGCCTTCCGGCGCCGGTAACGTCGCGACCGTGGCCGAGTTGCTGTGGCGCGGTGCGCTGACCGTCGGGGAGATCGGTGAGGTCCAGGCGCTGGTCGCCGAGGCCACGGCGGTCGACGGCACGGCGCCGCTGTCCGAGCACGTCCTGCTGCACCTGCGCCACGGGGGCGACGCCGAGGCGGTCCAGCTGCTGGTGCGCGACGGCGCCGATCTGGTGGCGTTCGCCCACCTCGACGTCACCGACCCGGTCGCGGGGGGCGCGGGGGAGCTCGTCGTGCATCCCGGGCACCGCAGGGCAGGCCTGGGCACGGCCGTCGTGCAGGCGCTGCTCGACCGCACGGCCGCAGCCGGTTCGCCTGCCGGTCCGCGGCTGCGGCTGTGGGCCCACGGTGCGCACCCCGGTGCCGTGGCGCTGGCCCGCGCGCTGGGCTTCACCCAGGCCAGGGTGCTGTGGCAGCTGCGCCGCAGCCTGCTCGCCCCGCTCGCCGAGCCCCGCCTGCCCGACGGGGTGCGCCTGCGCCCGTTCGTCGTCGGCCACGACGAGCCGGAGTTCCTGCGCGTCAACAACGCCGCCTTCGACTGGCATCCCGAACAGGGCGGCTGGGACCTCGACCAGGTGAAGCTGCGTGAGGCCGAGCCGTGGTTCGACGCGGACGGCTTCCTGCTCGCCGTCGACGCGGACGACCGCCTCCTCGGCTTCCACTGGACGAAGGTCCATGGCGGACAGTCCGGCGCGCACCCGCACGAGCCGATCGGCGAGGTCTACGTGCTGGGCGTCGACCCGGCGGCGCGCGGCAGGCACCTCGGCACCGCGCTCACCTTGGCCGGTTTGCGCTACTTGCGCGACCTCGGGTTGCGACAGGTGATGCTCTACGTCGAGGCGGACAACGACTCCGCCGTTCGGGTCTACCAAGACCTCGGGTTCACCCGTTGGGACACCGACGTCTCCTACGTCCGCTGACGCTGTTCACCGCGACTTCATCCTGCGCCTTCTGCTGAGCAGGCACGTCACCGCAGGTCACGCGAAGATCACGGGCCTGCCCGCGGTGTGTGCTGGCGCACGTCCGGCCAGCTGTTCATTCCCCGTTTACCTCGATGGGAGGGTGCGTCCATCGGGCTGCCCTAGCTTTCTGGCCGCGTGCGGGTACCCCCGAGGCCCACACCGACGACCAAGCTCACGAGAAGAGGAACGCTACGTGAAGACACTGTGGCCCAGCGCCGGTGCCCGACTAGCCGCGGTGGGCATCGCCACCGCAGGCGCCCTGATCCTCGCAGGCTGCGGTGCCTCCAACGAGGCGCCCGCCGCAGGTGGCGCGGCCCCGTCCGGCTCGGCTTCGGCCGCCGTGACGGGCACCATCTCCGGCGCCGGTGCGAGCACCCAGCAGGCCGCCACCCAGGCGTGGGTGGCCGGTTTCCAGTCGACCAGCCCGGACGCCACGATCAACTACGACCCGAGCGGCTCCGGCGCGGGGCGCACCCAGTTCGAAGGTGGCGGTGTCGACTACGCGGGCAGCGACAGCTACATCGCGGGCGACGAGGTCGCCAAGGCGAAGACCCGCTGCAATGGCGACTACGTCCAGGTGCCCGTCTACATCTCGCCGATCGCGGTGATCTACAACCTCCCCGGCGTCACGAACCTGCAGCTCAACCCTTCGCTCATCGGCAAGATCTTCGACGGCAAGATCACCACCTGGAACGACCCCGCGATCGCGGCCCTCAACTCGGGCGTCAACCTGCCCGCCACGGCGATCGCGCCGGTGCACCGCTCGGACAAGTCCGGCACCACCGCCAACTTCACCGACTACCTCAGCCAGGCCGCGACCGCTGACTGGTCCTACAAGTCGTCCGACACGTGGCCGAAGCAGGGCGGCGAGGCCGCTCAGGGCACCTCGGGCGTGGTCGGCGCGGTCAAGGCGGGCCAGGGCACCATCGGCTACGCCGACTTCAGCCAGGCCAAGGACCTCGGCGTCGCCAAGGTCGCGGTCGGCAGCAGCTACGTCACGCCGTCGGCGGATGGTGCGGCCGCGGTGGCCGCCGCGGCGACCCGCGTCCAGGCCGGTGGTCAGTACGACTTCGGCTTCAAGATCAACCGCACGACCACCGACCCGAGCCACTACCCGATCACGCTGATCTCGTACTTCATCGGCTGCGCGAAGTACGCCGACGCGGCGAAGGGCACGCTGGTGAAGGCCTACCTGAACTACGTGGTCAGCTCCGACGGGCAGGCCGCAGCGGCCAAGGCCGCAGGTTCGGCCCCGCTCAGCGACCAGCTCCGCAGCACGATCATGCCCGCCGTGACCGCGATCTCCTGACCTCGCCGCGCTCTAGCCGCCGGGGCCGGGTGGTCGTCATCATGAGTACGACGGCCCGGCCCCGCCGGTGTGGTCGCCGCCCTCCGTCAGAGGGTCCATCGTCAGAGGAGACGCAGTGAGCGCCCCCACCACCACCCCGGCCGCCGCGACCGAGCCGAAGCCGGTCCGACAGATCGGCGACCGCGTCTTCGCGGGCTCGGCGCGCGGCGCGGGGATCCTCATCCTCGTCGTGCTCGCGGGCGTCGCCGCCTTCCTCGTCGTGCAGGCGGTGCCTGCGCTCGTCGCGCCCGCCGACCAACTGCCCAACGGCGAGAGCCTGGTGGCCTACATCGGGCCGCTGATCTTCGGCACGCTGTTGTCGTCGCTGATCGCGCTGGTCATCGCGACGCCGTTGGCGGTCTGCGTGGCCCTGTTCATCACCCACTTCGCGCCGCGGCGGTTGGCGCAGGGGCTCGGCTACGTCGTCGACCTCCTGGCCGCGGTGCCCAGCATCGTCTACGGCCTGTGGGGGGTCGGCGTGCTCGCGCCCGCTTCGCTCGGCCTCATGACCTGGCTCAACACCTACCTGGGCTGGATCCCGTTCTTCGCGGGGCCGGTCTCGGCCACCGGGCGCACGATGCTCGTGGTCGGCGTGACGCTCGCGGTGATGATCCTGCCGATCATCACGGCGGTCTCGCGCGAGGTGTTCCTGCAGACCCCGACGCTGCACGAGGAGGCCGCGCTGGCCCTCGGCGCCACGCGCTGGGAGATGATCCGCATGGCGGTGCTGCCCTTCGGGCGGTCCGGCATCATCAGCGGCGCCATGCTCGGCCTCGGCAGGGCACTCGGCGAGACCATGGCCGTCGCGATCATCCTGTCCGGCTCGGGCATCATCACGTTCAACCTGATCAGCTCGACCAACCCGTCGTCGATCGCGGCGAACATCGCGTTGCAGTTTCCCGACTCCACCGGTCTCGGCGTGAACGTCCTCATCGCATCCGGCCTGGTCCTGTTCCTCATCACCCTGGCCGTCAACTCGCTCGCGCGCTACATCGTCAACCGTCGCCGCGAGTTCTCGGGAGCGAACTGATGACCATCGACACCGAGAAAACCCAGCAGGAGCGGCTCGAGCCGCCGCCTCGCCCGACGTCGCTGGTGCGCGCCGAGCTGCCGCGCTGGGCGCCGTGGGGCATCTTCGTGGCCTCGCTCGCCGTGATCGGCGCGCTGCTCGCGATGGGCGGCGGGTTCAGCGTCGGCCTGTTCGTCGTCGGGTCGGCCGTCCTGTTCGGCCTGGCGACCTACGTGATCTCGCGGGTGGTCGAGGGGGGCCGCAAGGCGACCGACCGGCTCGTGACGATCGTGGTCACGGTCGCCTTCCTGATCGCCCTGATCCCGCTGATCTCCGTCCTCATCACCGTGGTGACCAACGGGTTGGCGCGGTTCGACGTGGCCTTCTTCACCGAGTCGATGCGCGGCGTCGTCGGTGAGGGCGGCGGCGGTTACCACGCCATCATGGGCACGCTGATCATCACGGCGCTCGCCGCCGTCATGTCGATCCCCATCGGCGTGCTCACCGCCATCTACCTCGTCGAGTACGGCGCCAAGAACCGGCTGGCCCGCTCCATCACGTTCTTCGTCGACGTGATGACGGGCATCCCCTCGATCGTCGCGGGCCTGTTCGCCTTCGCGCTGTTCGCGCTCTTCTTCGGGCCGAGCATCCGGCTGGGCTTCGCGGGCGCGATCGCGCTGTCGGTCCTGATGATCCCGGTCGTGGTCCGCTCGACGGAAGAGATGCTGAAGATCGTCCCGAACGAGCTGCGCGAGGCGGCGCTCGCACTGGGCACCCCGAAGTGGCGCACGATCGTCAAGGTCGTGATCCCCACGTCGATCGCGGGCATCGCCTCGGGCATCACGCTGGCGATCGCCCGCGTCATCGGGGAGACGGCGCCGCTGCTGATCGTGGCCGGTCTCACCACGGGGCTGAACTTCAACCCCTTCTCGGGGCGGATGATGACGTTGCCGGTCTTCGCCTTCAACTCCTACGCCGCGCCGGGTGTGCCGCGCGAGCCGTTCATCAACAGGGCGTGGACAGCGGCGCTCGTACTGATTCTCATCGTGCTGGTGCTGAACCTGCTCGCGCGGCTGATCGCGCGCGTGTTCGCACCGAAGAACCGTTAGGGGCGTCATGGGCAAGGCGATCGAGGCCAAGAACCTCAACATCTACTACGGGTCCTTCCTCGCGGTCGAGGGCGTGGACATGTCGATCCGGCCGCAGACGGTGACGGCGCTGATCGGGCCGTCGGGCTGCGGCAAGTCGACATTCCTGCGTTCGATCAACCGGATGCACGAGGTCATCCCCGGCGCGTACGTCAAGGGCCGCCTCGAGTTGGACGGCAAGGACCTCTACGCGGCAGGCGTCGACCCGGTCGGCGTCCGCCGCCAGATCGGCATGGTGTTCCAGCGGCCCAACCCGTTCCCCACGATGTCGATCTACGACAACGTGATCGCCGGGCAGAAGCTCAACAGCAAGCGCATGCGCAAGGACGCCACCGACGAGCTGGTCGAGCGCTCGCTGCGTGGCGCAAACCTGTGGAACGAGGTCAAGGACCGTCTCGAGAAGCCGGGCTCGGGCCTGTCCGGTGGCCAGCAGCAGCGGCTGTGCATCGCCAGGGCGATCGCCGTCCAACCCGACGTGCTGCTGATGGACGAGCCGTGCTCGGCGCTCGACCCGATCTCGACCCTCGCGGTCGAGGACCTGATCAACCAGCTGAAGAACGACTACACGATCGTCATCGTCACCCACAACATGCAGCAGGCCGCCAGGGTCAGCGACTACACCGGGTTCTTCAACATCGAGGGCACCGGCAAGCCCGGCCACCTGATCGAGATGGACCACACCAAGACGATCTTCTCGGCGCCGAAGGTGAAGGCCACCGAGGACTACGTGTCGGGCCGGTTCGGCTGACACAGGTCTACAGCCGGATGGTGTCGGGCTCCTCGCCGGTCACCGCGTACACCATCTCGCGCGCGACCAGCACCGCGTGGTCGGCAAACCGCTCGTAGTAGCGGGCCAGCAGCGTCAGGTCCACGGCCGTGCCCACGCCGTGGGCCCACGTCGGGTCCATCAGCACGGTGAACATGTGCGCGTGCAGCTCGTCCATCGCGTCGTCGTCGGCGTTGAGCTCGGTGGCGAGCACGACGTTGCGGCTGCCTGCGACCTCGGCCGCCTTCCGGGCCATGGCGACGGCGACCCGGCCCATCTCGGCGAAGTCGCCCCGCACCTCGGCGGGCAGGGTCCTGCCCCGCTCCGCGACTTGCGCGACGTGCAGCGCGAGATCGCCCATCCGCTCCAGGTCGCCTGCCGCGCGGATCGACGCGACGACGGTCCGCAGGTCACCGGCGACCGGCGCGTGGAACAGCAGCGCGTCGGTGCTGATCTCCTCGACCCGCGCCCGCAAGGCGTCGACGGCAGCGTCCCCGGCGATCACCTGCTGCGCCAGGCGCTCCCGGCAGTCCAGCAACGCGGTGGTCGCGTGTTGCAGCGCGGCTGCCGCGGCCGTGCCCATCTGGGACAGCAGCCGGGCGAGGTCGGCCAGCTGGGTGGGGAGCGGATCGGTGGCCACTAGACCGTGAGCGGACCGGGCATCCGGCCCGTCACGACGTAGACGATCCGCCGCGAGACCGCGACCGCGTGGTCGGCGTAGCGCTCGTAGAAGCGGGCCAGCAACGTGATGTCGACCGCGGGCCCGACGCCGTGGGTCCAGTTGCGGTCCATCAGCACCGTGAACATGTGCCGGTGCAGGTCGTCCATCGCGTCGTCGTCGGCCTCGAGCTCCGCGGCCTTCGCGAGGTCGCGGGTGCGGATGACGGTGGCGGCCTTGCGCGCGAGGGCGCAGCCGACGCGGCCCATCTCGGCGAAGTAGGGCGCCACCTCCGGGGGCAGGACGGGCTGCGGGTGCCTGCGGCGGGCGGCCTTGGCGATGTGCAGCGCGAGGTCGCCCATCCGCTCGATGTCGCCCGCGCCGTGGATCGCGGACACGACGATGCGCAGGTCGGTCGCCACCGGCGCCTGCAGGGCGAGCAGCGCGAACGCCTGCTCCTCCGCGCGGTCGCGCAGCTCGTCGACCCGGATGTCGTCGGTGATGACCTCCTCGGCGAGGTGGAGGTCGACCTCGAGCAGTGAGCGCGTCGCCTTGGCCAACGCCTCGGAGACCTCGTCGCACATGCCCGCGAGAACGTTGGCCAGCTCGTCGAGTTGGTCCTGGTAGGCATCGCGCATGAGCAGAGGGTAGTGGGCCACCGCCGATCAAGCCGGATCTGCACTTGAACCCGACGTGAACGGCGGCCGTCTTTCAGCCGCAGTCTGCCGGGGTGGGGGAACTGCCCGCGGCGGTCTCGGCAGGCGCCGACGTCGGGGCGCGGACGACGCCGTCGAAGGTCCGGCCGAGCACGAGTTGCAGCACCCCGGTGGCTCCGGGATCCGGCACGGTCGTCGCGGCGGGAACGGTGGCGGCCAACAGTTCGGCTGCGCCCGTCTGGTCGGGGGAGTAGCGGATCAGCGTCTGTGGCGTGGGCTGCGCGGCGTTGGAGACGTCCCCGACGCCGAACCCCAGCCCGCGCAGGGTGTCGGCGATCTTGGCGGCGAGGCCTGGCCGTTCTGAGGCGTTGCGCACCTGCACTTTCAGGTCCGCCGGTTTCAGCGCGCTCCGCTGCCCGGCCGTGGTGACAGGCAGCGCGGCGTCGGTGCGCAACGCGTCGAAGACCGCTCCCGCGTCGGTGGCCCGCAGCGCCGAGCCCCCGGCCGGGTCGGGATCGGTGGGCACGGTGGCGAACGTGACGCCCGCCGCGCGGAGGTCATCCAGCGAGCGCGCCAGCGCCAGCACCTGGTCGAGGTCGGCACCGTCGGTGGTCAGCGCCTGGCCCAGCAGCGGGCGCAGCGCGGTCAGCCGGGGCAGGTCCAGCAGCCTGCCGTCGGAGAGCGCCGAGCCGAGCACGCCCGCCAGCACCTGCTGCTGGCGCTCGACGCGGCCCTGCCCCGCGGGGGGATCCCCGGCGACGGCGGCGGCCGACGCGTAGTCGGTGGCCCGGCGCGCGTCGAGGACGACCGGGCCCGGCGTGGGCACGACCGGCCCCAGCGTCGCGTCGAGGACCGCGCGCGGGGTGCAGACGCGCACGCCCGACACCGCATCGACCGCGGCGCCGAGCTTGTCGACGTCGATGCCGACGTAGCGGGTGATCGCGAGCCCGGTCAGCTGCTGCACGGCGCGGGTGGCGCAGCGCGGGCCGCCGAGGTCGAGTGCGCTCGCGAGTTGGGTGCGGGCCTGAGCGGGCACCGTGTCGGCGGTGTAGACCGCCGAGGCCGCGTCGTAGCGCTCGCAGGGCGGCCTGCTGACCTCCAGGTCCGTCGGGATCGACAACACCGTCAACGGTCTGGCCCCCGCGGCGGTCGTCGCCGGGAGGTGGGCGACGACGACGGTGTCGGGGTGCGCCGCCGCCCCCGGGGTCGCCGCCCGGTCGGTGGCCACGACCAGCACGTTCTCGGCGCCCGCCTGGTGGGCCGGGTCCACGATGGCGCCGGACCCGGGGTCGAGCGCGGCCGCCGGACGGACCGCCGAACCCAGCCAGCGCTGCGCCCCCCACCCGGCGCCGCCCGCGGCGACGACGACCGCGGCGACGGCGAGCACAGCCAGCCGCAGCAGGCCGGGCCGACCGCGGGGCGGCCGGTCGTCCTGCTCCTCCTCGGGCTCGTCGGGCCTGCGTTCGATGGCCAGGCCCGCGTGGGCGAGGGTCATCCGGGTGAGCGTCTCGTCGATCCGCCGCGCCTCGGCCGCGGTCCCGTTCGGGGAGCGGGGTTCGGCCGCGGGCGGCGGGAGGTGGGGTGGCCGGGCTGCGGGCGAGTCTGCGTGTGGTCCGTTGGCCTGCCGGGCCGCGGGTGGCCCCGG
>DASWUV010000014.1:0-54817 GCA_036401495.1 Pseudonocardia sp.
ATCCGGCAGACCGCCCAGCCGCTCGGTGTCGCCCTCGCCGGACTCGTGCTTCCGAGCTTGGCCCGCCAGACCGGGGCGTTCGGCGCCCTCGGCGTTCCTGCAGCCCTGTGTCTGCTCTCGGCGCTGCTCGTGATCGGCTTCGCGCCTAACCCGGTGCGCGCCCCGCGGGCTGTGGGCGCGTCGGCGGGCTCGCCCTACCGAACCCCGGTGCTGTGGCGGCTGCACGCCGCCAGCGCGATGCTCGTGGTCCCCCAGTTCGCGATCACCGCCTTCGGCACCGAGTACCTCGTCCGCCAGCAGCACTGGACCGTGACGGCGGCGGGCGCATTCGTCGCGGTGATCCAGATCGCCGGGGCGGTGTCGCGCATCGCGTCCGGAGTGTGGTCGGACCGGGTGGGCTCGCGGCTGCGTCCGATGCGACAACTCGCGGTGGGTGCCGCGCTCGTGCTCGTCGCCTTCGCCCTCGGCGACGCTTTCGCGCCGTGGCTGACGATCGTGGCGCTGGCCGTCGGCGGGATCGTGACGGTGGCCGACAACGGATTGGCGTTCACCGCTGTAGCCGAGATCGCCGGATCGGCCTGGTCGGGGCGCGCGCTCGGCATCCAGAACACCGGACAGAACATCGTGGCCTCACTCACGCCGATCGCGCTGGGCGCCGTTGTGGGGGTCGCGGGGTACGCGATCGGATTCGTGGCGGCCGCGGCCGCACCCGTGGCGGCGATCGCCCTCACCCCGGTACGGCACGAGCCCGAGACGGGCTGGTAGTAGGCGGCTGCGGGGGTCCCCTCGTGCGCAGCATGTCGTGGAGCGCCCCCGCCGGGCGCAGGCCTCATGCGGGCGAGGTGAGCATCTCCTGAAGGATGCGCTGCAACTCGATGCGGTCCTGCGGGGTGATCCTCGCCAACCTGCGGTCGTACTCCGCCGCGAGCGCGGCAAGTGCACGATCGCGCGCCTTCGCGCCCTCAGTGGTCAGTACGAGCCGATGACGTCGCAGGTCCGGCGTCGTCGATCGCACGCCGGATGAACCTCTTGGCGACGAGGTTGCGGACATAGACCGTCACGCTCGCCTTGGGCAGCAGCAACGCCGCCGCGATCTCGGCCGGGTAGGGCGAGGCCTCCACCTCGGCCAGGACGAAGAACTCCTTCGTCTCCAGCCCCAGCTCGGCCAGGTCCTGCGTGCAGGCGTCCATCACGACACTCAGCAGCCGCTGGTTCAAGGTCCACAGCTGCCCCTACCGCCGCGGCGAGGACATCTCCTACGCGGTCGACGCGCTCACCACCATCCCCGGCATCGACCCGCAGCGCATCGGCATCCTCGGCATCTGCGCGGGCGGCGGCTACGCCGTACACGCTGCTCGAACCGACCACCGCATCAAGGCCGTCGGCACAGTCGTCCCCGTCAACATAGGCACAGCGTTCCGCGGCTTCCAGCCCGACGGCCCGGCCGCCGCACTCGGACTGGCCGACATCGACATCACCCAGGCCATCACCTACTACCGCACTGAACGAGGCGGCAACGAGCACTCCACCAACCGCCGCCTCTCGCGCAGCGACTCCCTGCTGCTGGGCTACGACGCGTTCCACCTGGTCGGCCAGCTCATGACCCAGCCACTGCAGGTCATCCTCGCCGGCCGCGTCGGCAGCACCGGCTCCCATGAGTCCGGCATGCAGCTGTGGAAGGTGGCCCCCAACCCGGTCGACCTCATGGTGATCGACGGCGCGGGCCACTACGAGATGTACGACGAGCCCGAGTACGTCGACGCTGCCGTCGACCGGCTCACCGATTTCTACGTCGACAACCTGTGAGGCATCCCGACCGGCGAACCGACTTCTCGGCCGACCTACCTGGTGTACAGCGATCGGTCAGCGGGCGTCGAGCGCGCTCGTGAGGTCGGGAAACAGCGGCAGGATCGGCTCCAGCTTCATGACTTCCCACGGACGGAGCACCGCGCGGTTGTCCGGCGGGGCCACGAGCCGCACCGGCACCGGACGCGCCTCATCGTGGCGGCTGGCCGCCGCCGGGGTGCGGGTGGCGAGCTCGGCCAGCGTGCCGAGGCCCGACGAGCCGAGGAACGTCACGGCGCTCAGGTCGATGACAATCTTGTCCAGGTCCGGCCACGCGAGCGTCTCATCCACCGTGCCCATCAGGTTGCGGGCGGTGTGGAGATCGAGCTCGCCCGCCACGGTGACCACCGCCGCGGAGCCGATCCGGGTCGCGGTGAGGGTGATCAGGGAGTCGCCTTCGGTCACCCCGCGACCGTATCGTGTCGAGAACATGGCTCGTCAGCGGCGTTCGACCAAGCGATCGAGCATGGCCCGCAACGCTTCGTTTTCGCCTTCTTGGGCGGCTTTCGAGGCGACGGTGTTCTCCTCGGCATCCAGTCCCACCCAGCGGATCGGGTGTCCGGCGTCGCGGGCGAGCTGGCCGAGGAAGGCGCGCTGGGTGCGACCGTTACCGTCGCGGAAGGGGTGCAGCGCGTTCAGGTCCGAGTGCAGCTCGGCGAGCCCTTCGACGAACTCGGCACGGCTGCGACCGCGCAGGTGGTCGGAGCGCGCCAGCCAGGAGAACAGCTCGTCGGCGTCGGCCCGGATGTGCTCGGGCAGGCTGAACAACGCCCCGCGGCCGATCGACACCGTCCGCAGCTCGCCCGCCCATGCGTAGAGGTCCTGGAAGATGTGCCGGTGGACGGCCTGCAGGTGGGCCAAGTCATAGCTGCCGGGGATCGGCTCGCGGATGAGCTGGGCGATGCGCACGCCGGTGAAGTCGGCCTCAGCGTGCCGGAACCCGGCGGGGTCGGTGATGTTGAGACGGTTGTGCAGGACACCGGAGGCCAGGTCGAGGTAGGGGTCCCAGGTCATCTGCGGTGCTGCAGGCGGAGCAGTTCGACGGCGTCGTCCGCGACGAGCCCGCCCGCGGCGAGGTCTTTCAGGATGGCCATGCCTGCCGGGCTCGGCTCGAGTCCTTCGGCCCGGACCGACGCCAGTGCCTCGGCGACGGCCCCGCGGCGTTCGGACATCTCGACGAGGTCGCGGTAGTGCGCCACCGACATGATCACGGCCTCGGGCTTGCGGTGTGCCCCGACGAACACCGGCCCCTCCCCCTGCACCCGCTTCAGCGTGGCGGACAGGCCTGCGCGGAACTCGCGGAACGAAAGCACCTCGGGGGTCCTCATTTCGCGAGCGTACCCGGATGCGTACGCGTCCGGGTACGCCAAGCGGGTGTGTCCAGCCGTCAGGCGCGGCTCGACGTCGACCAGATGTTGATGCCACCCTCCACCGCGTGCTTGTCGATCTGCGCCAGCTCGTCGGCGGTGAACTGCGCGGCCTGCCGGGCGGCCAGGCTGTCGTCGAGTTGGGCCACGCTGCTCGCGCCGATCAGCACGGAGGTCACCCGCTCGTCGCGCATGGCCCACGCCAGCGCCATCTGCGCGAGCGTCTGCCCACGGTCGGAGGCCATCTCGTTGAGCGCGCGGACGTGGGTGAGCGTCTGGTCGGTGAGCAGGTCGGGCGACAGCGAAGAACCGCGCGACGCACGGGAACCCTCCGGCACGCCGTCGAGGTACTTGCTGGTCAGCATGCCTTGGGCGAGCGGGGAGAACGCGATGCAGCCCACGCCTGTCTCTTCCAGCACGTCGAGCAGGTCCTCCTCGATCCAGCGGTTGAGTATCGAGTAGGACGGCTGGTGGATCAGGAGCGGCGTACCCAGCTCGCGCAGGATCGCCACGGCCTCCCGGGTGCGCTGCCCGGAGTAGGACGAGATGCCCACGTAGAGCGCCTTGCCCGCACGCACCGCCGCGTCGAGCGCGCCCATGGTCTCCTCGAGCGGGGTGTCCGGGTCGAACCGGTGGCTGTAGAAGATGTCGACGTAGTCCACGCCCATCCTGGCCAGCGACTGGTCGAGGCTGGCCAGCAGGTACTTGCGCGAGCCGCCGCCCTGGCCGTAGGGGCCGGGCCACATGTCGTAGCCCGCCTTCGTCGAGAGGATCAGCTCGTCCCGGTACGGGCGGAAGTCCTGCGCGAAGAGCGTGCCGAAGTTGCGCTCGGCGCTGCCGTAGGGCGGGCCGTAGTTGTTGGCCAGGTCGAAGTGGGTGACGCCGCGGTCGAATGCGCGGCGCAGGATGGCCCGCTGGGTCTCGAGCGGCTGCTCGCCGCCGAAGTTCTGCCATAGCCCGAGCGAGATCGTCGGGAGGTCCAGCCCGCTGCGCCCGCAGCGGCGGAAGGTGGCCCCTGAGGTGGCGCTGTCGTACCGGTCGGGGTCAGCGAGGTAGGTCATCGCGCCATCTTGCCCGGTGCCGCGCGAAGCGCGCAGGCGTCGTGCCGACGAGCCGCGCGAAGTGGCGGTGCAGGTGGGCCTGGTCGTGGAAGCCGACCGCGGCGGCGACGTCGGCGATGGGCTGACCGGCCAGCAGCCGCCCGCGGGCCGCTTCGACACGCCGTCCGGTGAGGTAGCGGTGCGGCGGCAGGCCGAACGCGGCGGTGAAGCGGCGGACGAGCTGCGCGGGATGGGCGTGCAGGACGCCCGCGGCGGCGCGGAGGGTGAGCCCCTCGACGAGGTGCGTGTCGAGCAGATCCCGCAGGTCGACGGCCAGGCGGTCGGGGGCGGGAGCGGGATCGGCGCCGCCAAGATGGGCGCGGAGCCGGTCGCCGACCAGCGCGAGGCGGCTCTCGGCGGCGAACTGGTCTTCGAGGCAGGCGTGCAGCTGGGCGACGCGCACCCGCAGCAGGTCATCCGGCACGCTCGGGCGAGCGACGGACGCAGCGGTGAGCCCCTCGTCGAGGACGTGGGTGTCGAGATAGAGCACGCGCTTGCGGAAGCCTGCTGGCGTGGCGGGCCTGCCGGTGTGCGCGACGTGCGGCGGCAACAGGGTGACCGCGGGCCGCAGGGCGCCGTGCTCGTGGCGGTCGAGGTCGTAGCGCACTGCCCCTTCCTCGACCAGCAGCAGCGTCCACGCGTCGTGCGTGTGCTCCGGGTAGGCGTGGTCGGTGAACGCGGCGTGCAGCGCCTCGACGATCCCAGGGACGCCGGGCGCCCACGCCCGCACCCGGTTGGCCATGCGTCGAACGTACAAGAACGCACCGACAGCATCGGGGGACGATCGACCATGCGCTTCGACACCAAGATCGCGATTGTGCTGCGCGACGACCTGGAGACCTGGCAGAAGCTGAACGTGACGGCCTTCCTGGCGAGCGGCGTCGCCGCCAACCCGGAGCTGCTCGGCGAGCCCTACCGCGACGCCGACGGCACGCTCTACACGCCGATGTTCCGCCAGCCGGTCATGGTCTTCGCCGCGGACAAGGTCGTGTTGACGCTGGCGCACGAGCGTGCCGTAGCCCGCGGCCTGCCGATGGCCGTGTTCACTGCCGAGCTGTTCGGTACCGGCCACGACGAGGCCAACCGGGCCGCGGTCGCCGGGGTGCCGAGGGCGGGGTTGGACCTGGTCGGGATCGCGGTGCACGGCCCGCGCAACGCCGTCGACAAGGTCGTGAAGGGCGCGCAGCTGCACCGCTGACCGGTGGTGGCGCCGGCGGCGCTTCTGCGGCTGCGAGTCAGGCGGGCTTCAGGGTCTGGATGCTGAGCTGGTTGCCCGGCGGGGTGGCCGAGCAGCCGAGGCCTGCGCGGTCGACGTACAGCGAGGCGGTGTCGCCGGGCGGGTAGATGCGCAGTCCGCGCACCGGCACAGGCCTGCAGGCGGCTGCGTCGAAGTTGCCGACGTTCGCGAGCTGCAGCTGGGCGGCGGCCGCAGCACCGGGCTTCAGCACCACCTCTCCCCCACGCGGTCCGCTCATCGCTGCGGCCGGACCGACCTGGTGCCCGTCGGCGCCCGCCACATAGGAGACGCCGGGGAAACCGCGGAGCTCGCAGGTGCGCGGGCCGACGTCGGTGAGGATCAGCGGCGCGTACACCGAGCCCGCCGCCCCCTCCCCCTGGCCCAGCGACGCCTTGAGCTCGGCCGTCGCGCAGTTGGCGATCCCGCCCGTCGACGTGGGCGGGCCGGGTGCCGCTGTCGAGGCGGGCGGCGCGGACGACGACGGCGCCACGGACGTCGACGACGGCGCCACGGGCGTCGAGGTCGGGGCGCCCGGTGTCGACGGCGCCGCGCTGCACGCCGCGCTCGCCACCGCCACAGCCACCGCCCCGATCAGCATCCTGCCGCGAACCACCATGACCATCCCCCGATCGACGAGTCTGCAACTTAGTTGATCACCGCGAGATGGACCGCAGCGGGCTTCGATCAACGCAAACGTCCGGCTCGACGCGGTCGCTGTGCGAGGGTCGGGGCATGGCGATGTTCCTCCTGCTCCTTGTTGCGGGTGTCGGGGCCGGGCTCTCCGGCTCCATCGCGGGGTTGGCGTCGCTCTTCTCCTATCCGGCACTGTTGGCCGCCGGGCTGCCCGCCGTCGCGGCCAACGTGTCCAACAGTGTGGCGTTGACGCTCAGCTCGGTCGGGTCGATCGCCGGGTCGCGGCAAGAGCTGACCGGGCAGTGGGCGACCGTCCGGAAGTACGCCCTGCTCACCGCGGTCGGCGGGGCGTCGGGCGCCGCGCTGCTCCTGGTCACGCCGCCGGGGGCGTTCGAGAAGGTGGTGCCCGTGCTGGTCGCGGGCGCCGCGCTGGTGCTGCTCTTCCAGCCGCAGATCCGCGCCGCCGTCCTGCGCGCGCCGGGTGCGGACCACCAGGGCGGGCTGACGGTGCCTGTGGCCGTCTTCGTCGTGGCCGTGTACGGCGGCTACTTCGGGGCCGCCGCCGGGGTGATGCTGTTGGCGTTGCTGCTCATCTCGCTGCCGGTCTCGCTGCTGCAGGGCAATGCGATCAAGAACGTGCTGCTCGGCGTGGCCAACGCGATCGCGGCCGTCGGCTTCGCCCTGTTCGCGCCGGTCGACTGGCGGGCCGCGCTGCCGTTGGCCCTCGGGGCACTCGTGGGCTCGCGGCTGGGTCCGGTGGTCGCCCGGCACCTGCCCGCCACCGCGCTGCGCGTCGGGATCGCGCTGGCAGGCCTCGGACTGGCGACGGTGCTCGCCATCGGCGCCTGGTAGCCGTGCGCGCAAGGGTCGCGCCCGCGAACGTTGCCGTGCGCGGGCGCAGGCTCACCGGAGCCGGGCCGCCGCCGCGGGTTGTCCTGTTGCGGCCCCGCCCGTGCGGCGCAGCCACTCGTCCAACGCCCGCTGCACGTCACGCAGCAGCGGCCGCCGCGCGGGGTCGTTGTCCATCGCCGCCCGCAGCAGCGCCAGGTGCGCCGTGCGGCGCGGCAGGTGGGTGAGCGCGGCTCCGGTGGCGGCGGCGCGCAGCCCCGACACCGCATCCGCGTGCCCACCTCGGGGCGGGTGCCCGGTGAGCGCGTAGGAGATGGTGGCGGCGAGCTGCCACGCGTCAGACGCGGGCGAGGCCCGCTCCCCGCAGGCGATCTCGGGGGCCAGGAAGTCGGGGGTGCCCAGCACGAAGCCCGCCTGCGTCATCGTGGCGTCGCCGGTCTTGCGCGCGATCCCGAAGTCGATCAGGTGGGCGACCCCGCTCGGGTCGACGACGACATTGCCCGGCTTGACGTCGCGGTGCAGCACCCCGCGGGAGTGGGCGGCGCCGAGCGCACCCGCCAGGTTGATCCATACCCGGGCTGCGGCGACGTCGTCGAGCAGGCCGTGATCGCGCACCTGGTCGCCGAGGGACTGGCCCTCGACGTAGCCCATGACGATCACCATGCCGTCCAGGTCGGCCAGCCCGGTGTCGCTGCGTGCGGGGACCATGTCGTAGATCCGCACGCAGTTCGGGTGGCGTACCGCCGCGAGGGCTTGCGCCTCACGCTGGATTCGCCGCTCGGTCTCCGCGTCGGGGGCGTGCGCGGCCTTGAGCGCGACGACGTGGCCGAGCTTGGCGTCCTGCGCCAACCACACCCGGCCGAACCCGCCCGAGCCCAGCCTGCGGATCAGCTGAAAGCGGGGGCGACCCGGAACGGACTGGCTCACCGCCGGGGCGCGGCCCGCTGCGGGGGCGTGAGCCACCGCGGGCGCGACAAGGGTCGGCCGGTGTCCCCGGGACGGCGCCTGCGCGGAGCGTGCCCCGGAATCCGGCGCCGAGCGGGCGGCCGGAACCCTCGACGGCTGGGCGGCGCGGGCTGCGGCCTGCTTGGCCGGCCGGGCCGGCGCGGGCGGTTGGGCCCGCTGCCTGCCACCGGGTCGACCGATGGTCGCCCACGAGGGCGGCCCGACGAGCAGGGGCAGGAGCATCCCCAGCAGCGCGCCGAACCCGGCGCCGAGCCACAGGTGCACGGCAGCCAGCGCGGGCGCGCCCATCGTGAACACGGCGACGGCCAGCGTAGGCAGCCAGAAGAAGACGGCGGGCCAGCGTGGCCCGCGGCGCAGCGCGATGCGCGCCTGCACGTAGGTGAACGTCGCGACGACGACGGGCACGAGGCCGAGCCCGACGAGGCCGACGCCGAGGCGCACGGGGCTGGTGCCCGCGAACGCCGCTGCCACGGTGCCCCGACCGAGATAGTCCGCCTGGCTGCCGACTACGCCGTAGCAGGCGGCGGCGCGCAGGCCCGTCCGACCGAGGCCGGGCACCACGGTGCCGCCCGCGACCGCCGCGAAGATGCGACCGGTGGTGGCGAACAGGATCAGCGGCAGCAGCCCTGCGGAGACGAACCCGATCGCGGCGCTGATCAGCGTCCGCGAGTTGCCGCTCGTCTTGCGCAGCAGCGCGATCAGCATCGCGCCTACGCCGGGCAGGAGCCCGACCACGACGCCGAGCATCGACACCGCCCACGGCCAGCCGCCGGGGCAGAAGTCGGGTGCGACAGACCGGTGCAGCGCCGTGAGCAGGCCTGCGACCAGCGCGCTGACCCCGTCCACGCCGCAGCACCCCTCCCCGACGCCCCTGCTTCCGGGGCGCCCCACGTCACACCACTATGGCACCGTAAAGGTCACAGGGAGACAACGGCACGCTTGGGACTACTCGTCGTCGACGAGCAGTGCCTCGAGTGCGGGGAGCGCGATGGTGAGGGCGGCACGCTGCCCGTCGTCCAGGCGCGCGAGGCGCCGGGCGATCAGTGCGGTGCGGTGGGTGCGCACCTCGTCGAGCCGTCGAGCGCCCTCCCCGGAAAGGGTGATCAGGACACTGCGGGCGTCCTGCGGATCGGCGGCGCGGACGACGAGACCGTGTTCGTCGAGCGCGGCGAGCACCCTGCTCATCGTGGGCGCTGTGACGGCCTCGCGGCGGGCGAGCTCGGAGAGGCGCAGCGGGCCGCGCTCCTCGATCGTGACCAGCGCGGACAGCTGCAGCGGCGGCACCGACTCGCCGCCGTCGATGCGCACGCGCCTGCTCAGCCGTCCGACGACGAGCCGAAGCCGGGTGGCCAGGTCGACCAGCGCCTCGTCCGCCACGGCTATGTCCGCCACCGCTGCGGCCACGATTTGCCCCTCCATCGCCCCAGTTTGCCACCTTTGCCTGCTCAGACCTTGCGGAGGCGAATTCCGGTCACGCTGTGATCGGGCCCTTTGCGCAGAACCAGGTTGGCCCGGCCGAGGGTGGGGCGGATGTTGCGCTGCAGGTTGGGCCCGTTGATCTCCGCCCAGATGCTTTCCGCCCGCTCGGTGGCCTGCACCTCGTCCAACGCGGCGTAGCGGCGGAAATAGGATTCCGGGTCGCGGAACGCGGTTTCCCGCAGCCGCAGGAAGCGTTCGACGTACCAGCGGCGGATGTCGTCGGCGTCCGCGTCGACGTAGACGGAGAAGTCGATGAAGTCGCTGACGGTCACGGACGCGGGCCCGGCGGGCTGCAGCACGTTGAGACCCTCGAACAGCAGGATGTCGGGGCGGTGCACGGTCAGCCGCTCGCCCGGCACGATGTCGTAGACCAGGTGCGAGTACACCGGCGCGCTGACCTCCGCGGTGCCCGCCTTGACGTCGGTGACGAAGCGCAGCAGCGCCCTGCGGTCGTAGGACTCGGGGAAACCCTTGCGGGTCATCAGCCCACGCCGCTCCAACTCGGCGTTGGGCCACAGGAAGCCGTCGGTCGTCACCAGCTCCACCCGGGGGTGCTGGGGCCACCGGGCCAGCAGCAGCCGCAGCAGCCGCGCGGTCGTGGACTTGCCCACCGACACCGATCCGGCGATCCCGATCACGAACGGCGTGCGCGCACCGGTCGCGCCGAGGAACGTGCGGTACGCGCGGTAAAGCCGCCCGCCCTCCTGGACGTGCAGGGTCAGCAGCCGCGACAACGGCAGGTACACCTCGCGCACCTCGTCGAGGTCCACCGTGTCGCCCATCGTGCGCACCCGGTCGAGCTCCTCGGCGGTCAGCGGCAGGGGCGTGCTCTCCCCCAGCTTCGCCCACGCCGCCCTGTCGAGGTCGACGAAGGGTGAGTGGGGCGCGCTGCCGGGCATGGCCAGTGAACGTAGACGGCGGCGCGTGGGGCTGCCCGGCGCGAGTTGTGGACGTCACCCGACCATGACTCGTCGCGACCGGTCGCGACCGGTCGCGACCCGTCCCCGTGATCCAGGGACAGGCTCCGGTCGCCGCCCCCTACACTGGTGTTTCGCCCCTTTTTCAGGAGTCGCACCGTGCCCACCGCACGCACCGGGGAACCGGGCTGCAGTAGGGCGCCGGGCCCGCCCCGGCGCATCGCTCGTCCCGCCCGCTCGCCCGTCGGTGCGGCGCCATGACCCTCATGTTCTCCCTGCTCGGCCTGCTCGCCGTCGTGCTGCTGACGCTGGGCACCGCCGTGTCCGTCGCGTCCGAGTTCGCGCTGACGGCGTTGGAGCGCAGCCAGGTCGACGCGTGCGTGGCCGAGCGAGGCGACCGGCGCGCCCGCGCGGTGCAGCGGGCCCACCGCGGCCTGTCGTTCCAGCTGTCGGGAAGCCAGCTCGGCATCACCGTCACCACGCTCGTCACCGGCTACATCGCCGAACCCGCGATCGCCACCCTGTTCGTGCCGGGCCTCTCGGCGCTGGGGCTCTCCGCGAACGCGGCGGACGGCACGGCGACAGCGCTCGCGTTGGCCTTGGCCACGACGTTGTCGATCGTGTTCGGCGAGCTGGTGCCCAAGAACATCGCCCTCGCCGACCCGTTGCGCACCGCACGCGCCGTCGTCTGGCTGCAGAGCGGGTTCGCGCACGCCTTCCGTTGGTTGATCGGCGCGCTCAACGCCGTCGCCAACGCGATCGTGCGCAGGCTCGGCGTCGAGCCCGCAGAGGAGCTGCGCTCCGCGCGCTCGCCGCGGGAGCTGAGCTCGCTGGTGCACTCCAGCGCGCAGAGCGGCACGCTCGACCGGGGCACCGCCGCGCTCCTGGACCGTTCGCTGCGCTTCACCGACCGGGTCGCCGCGGATCTCATGACCCCACGGGTGCGCGTCGAGTCCCTCGACGCCGACGACACCGTCGCCGATCTCGTCGCGCGGTCCCGGCGCAGCGGCTTCTCCCGCTTCCCCGTCGACAACGGCGACCCGGACGCGCTCGTCGGCGTCGTGCACGTCAAACAGGCGTTCGGAGTGCCCGCCGCCCGATGGGGCGCCGTCATCCTGCGCGACCTCGCCCGGCCGGTGCCGACCGTGCCGGAGTCCCTCGGCGGGGACGCGCTGCTCACGACCCTGCGCGAGTCGACGCTGCAGCTCGCCGTCGTCGTCGACGAGTACGGCGGCACCGCGGGCATCGTCACGCTGGAGGACCTGGTCGAGGAGATCGTCGGCGACGTGCGCGACGAGCACGACTCCGCTGAGCAGGCCACGGTCCGGCCGCTGGGCCACGGCAGCTGGATGGTGTCCGGGCTGCTGCGCGACGACGAGGTGGCCGAAGCCACCGGCTTCCGGATGCCCCCTGGCGACTACGAGACCCTCGCCGGGCTCGTACTGGCCCAGCTCGGCCGCATCCCCGACGTCGGCGACGACGTCGAGGTCGGCGGCTGGCGCCTCACGGTCATGCGGCGCGACCGCAACCGGGTGGCGGACCTGCGCGTCACCGCGCCCGTGAAGGAGCCCCTCGGTGGGTAGCGACGTGTGGGCCTTGCCGGCGGCCGTGATCCTGCTGCTGGCTAACGCGTTCTTCGTCGGCGCCGAGTTCGCGCTGGTCTCCGCACGTCGGGACCGGCTGGAGGCGATGGCCGACGCGGGCATCGCCGGGGCGGCCGTGGCGCTGCGGGCGACCACCGACCTCTCCCGGATGCTCGCCGCCGCCCAGCTCGGCATCACGATCTGCTCGCTCCTGCTGGGCAGGCTCGGCGAGCCTGCCGTCGCCCATCTCCTCGAGGCGCCGTTCGCCTGGGGAGGGCTTCCTGTCGAGGTGCTGGAGCCGTTGGCGTTCGCGATCTCGCTCGCCGTCGTCGTCGTGGCGCACATGGTGATCGGCGAGATGGTGCCCAAGAACATCGCGCTCGCCGGGCCCGAGCGCACGGCGATCTGGCTGGTGCCGCCGTTCCTGGCGTTCGCCGCGGTCATGCGCCCCGTTATCGCGCTCTTCGACTACGCCGCGAGCGGGGTTCTGCGGCTGCTGCGCATCACACCGCGCGACGAGCTCGAGGCGGCCTTCACCTCGGGCGAGCTGGCCGACCTGATCGCCGAGTCGAGCCGTGAGGGGCTGCTCGACGGGGACGAGTCCCGCCGCCTCACCCGCACGTTGTCGTCGGTGGGCCACACGGTCGCCGACGTGCTGGTGCCCACAGCCGAGCTCATCTCGCTGCCGCAGCGTCCCGTCGTCGACGACGTCGCCAGGGCGGTCGCGGACACCGGCTTCTCCCGCTTTCCCGTCCGTGCCGTCGCGGGGTTCTCGGGCTATCTGCACGTCAAGGACATCCTCGACATCGCCGACGACCCCAGTGCCGCCGTGCCTGCACTGAGGGTGCGACGGCTGCCGCAGGTACAGGTGACCGACCGGATCGACGTCGCGCTGGCCGTGCTGCGGCGGGCGGGCGCCCACGTCGGTCGGGCCGTCGACGCGGGCGGGGCCACCGCCGGGCTGGTCGCCCTCGAAGACCTCATCGAGCACTACGTCGGCACGGTCCGCGACGCCACGCACGCGGGCGAGGACCGGGTTTGACCTACACCCGGCTTCAGGTGTCACGCTGCGCACCATGAGCATCTTCAGCGAGGCCGAGCTGGCCTTTCTCGCCGCCGTCCGGCTGGCCAGGTTGGCCACGATCGGCCCGGACGGCGCCCCGCAGGTTCGGCCCGTCGGCTTCTCCGTGGACGCGACGACGGGCACGGTCGACATCCCGGGCAGGGACAACCCCAACACGCAGAAGTGGCGCAACATCGCTCGCAACCCCGGGGTCGCGCTCGTCATCGACGACGTGCTCCCGCCGTGGGAGCCGCGCGTCCTGGAGATCCGCGGGATTGCCGAGCTGCTGCCCGATCTCGTGCCAGAGGGCGCGGCCGAGGGTGTGGCGCCCGGCGTCATCCGGATCCGTCCGCGTCGGATCCTGGTGTTCGGCATCGAGAAGGGCGCCGTACCCGCGCGGACGGTCGCGGCCTGACGCGCAGGCGAAAACCCGGCGGGCCGGTGAAGGCGTCCAGATGCAGGCGTTGGCGTTCGTCGCGTGGCTTATTCGTGCGACGAACGGTCGCGGGCCCCGCAGAGGTCGGCTGCAATGCTGAATAGTCGGACGCGTTCTGACTGCCGATGCTGTTGATCGTCGTGTTGATCGAGTGCGCGATGGTAGATCTGCCGCATGACGCGGTCTGCGGCGTCGGCCGAACCGAGCATGAGGTGGCAGAACAGTCGCATCTGCGCGTGAAGCTCCTCGTTGCGCTCGGTGATGTCTTCTGGTTCCGACATGCCGTTGCCCGTGTCAGAGCCCGAACAGTGGAAACAGCCCTGAGCCGTGGAACGCGACGACCCGGCAGACGCCCTCGGTAGTGAGTGTCAGTACGTGCAGCGCATGTGGGTGGTGTGCGCCGTCGCGGCCGCGGGCGTACACCGCGACGGCGGGTTGTCCATTGGCCGAGGTGGGGACCAGTGCAGCCGGTCCGATCACTCGCATCTGTTCGGCCAGGAAGGCGAGGATGGTGTCGCGGCCTTCGAACCAGGTCGCGATCGGCGGCATTTCCCATCTGGCGTCCTCGGTCAATACCGCGACGAGTTGATCGACGTCCGCGGTTTCGAAGGCGGTGACGTAACGGTCGAGCAGGGCCCGCTGTCGTGGCTCGGCGGGTTCGCTCAGGTCGTCTTGGCTGAGCGGAACCTGGGCTCGGGCGCGCTGGAGCGCGCTGTTGACGGCCGCTGTCGTCATCTCCAGCAGTTGCGCCACCTCGGCGGTATGCCATTGCAGCACTTCGCGAAGAATCAGCACGGCTCGCTGTCGCGGCGGCAGCTGCTGGAGCGCTCCCACCAACGCGAGCCGCATAGTCTGGCGTTCCACCACGACCGTCGCCGGATCGGCCGGTGCGGTGGTGAAGAGAAAGTCGGGTATCGGCTGGAGCCACGGCACCTCCGGAGCCTGCGCGCCGAGCGCCGCATCAAGGTCTGTCTGGGGTGGGCCGAGATCCGCGGGCAGCGGTCTGCGTCTACTTTTTTCCAGCGCCTTGAAACACGCCCGAGTCGCGATGCGGTAGAGCCAGGTACGCAGCGACGACCGTCCCTCGAACGCGTCGTAGGCACGCCAGGCGTCGAGGTAGACGTCTTGCACCACCTCTTCGGCCTCGTCGACCGAGCCGAGCATGCGGTAGCAGTAGGCGAGCAGCTCACGCCGGAACGGTTCGCTCAGCCGTCCGAAATCCTTGTCGCCTGCCTTGGCTTCGGTCATGGTGCGCATGATCCGCCGCTTCTGTGGTGACGGGGTGCGTGGTCAGGCCGGCCGTCCACGTCGGCCCGGGCCCGGTAGGTGTTGTTCACCGTGATGTCCCTTGTCAGAAGGAATTCGGATCAGTGGACGGCGATGTCAGCCATGTCGATGGCGACGAAGACAATCTGGTCGTCGCCCATCGGGGCGTAGGCCCGTCGCGTGGCGGGGATGACGATGCCGTCGACGTCGCGGTTGTCGGCGGTGTAAAGCTGCGCCTCGACCGTCCGGCCGACGATGTCGATGGTGAAGTCGTGGCGGCGCAGCAACCCGTCCGGGCCGAAGCAGAACACCTGCGTGCGGGTGTGGCTCTTGATGTGGTCGGGGAAGGTCACTTTCAACCGCCGCCATGTTTCACCGTCGGCCTCAATCGGGGCGATCTCCTCGCAGACGAACCCCGGCCACGTGAACAGGAACGGGGTCGTCAGATATGTCCACAATGCTTCCCCGGTGAAGTACGCGAGATGCAGGTCGTCCCACGGCGTCTCGAACTGGTGGCCCTCGAACGACCGTTCCGGGTCGTCGCGTGCCTCGACCACCGTGCCGATCGGTCGTTGCAGGACGACCCGGTCGGGTTCGAAGACAGACCGTCGGTCTTGGCCGACGAAGTCCATGGTCAGCCGTTCCCGCGTGGTGTCCACCTCGAAGCGGACGTTCGTCAGGGCGTCGCCTTGTCCCTTGATCTGCCAGAAGGCCCCGGTGATGGCGGCGTCGACAGCGATCGTGTGGATCCGGTTCCACCGGTCCAGGCCACCGTGCGCGGCGACGGCGTTCGCGAGTAGATCGTGCATTGCCCTTGCTCCTTTGTAGGGATGCCCCGGTCGTTTGTGGGGATGCCCCGGCCGCCGAAACGGCGGTCGGGGCGAGTCGGGGTGAGCCGGGTCAGTCGACGATGACTCCGCCGGTCAGGTTGGCGACGGTGCCGGTCATCGCGGAGGCCCGGTCGGAGGCGAGGAACACCGCCGCTTCGGTGAGTTCGGCCAGCGTGGTCGGGCGCTTGCGGTGGCCCATACCACTCGCTAGCGCAGTAAACTGCTCCTTGGTGATCCCCAGCGCGTCGGCGTGCAGTCCGTACACGACGTCGATGACCGGTGTCTCCACCATGCCCGTGGTGCGTAGGCAGATCGCGCGAACACCGTGCTGGGCCCATTCGGCCGACAGCGCGCGGTTGAGACCTTCCATCGCCGCCCAGCCGACGCTCATGCCGCCCACCAGGGGCAGCGGCAAACGGGCCGGTTCGGGTGTGTGCATCATGATCACCCCCGACTGCTGGGCGATCATGTGCCGTGCGGCGGATCTCGCGGTGATGAAATGCGCCTGGGCATACGTGGTGATCGGGCGCAGGAAATTTTCGACCGGCAGTTCGGCGAGCGGTATTCCCTGCAATCCCACGGGCGAGATTCCGATCGCGTTGAACGACACGTCGATGCGGCCTGCGGCGGTGACGACCGCGTCGAGGTGCTCGGTCACGGATTTCTCGTCCCCGGCGTCTACCACGGCGGTCTCTACCGCTCCACCCGCGGCGGAGATCTCCTTTGCCACCGTGTCGATGACGTCGAGATTTCGCCCGGTCAGGAACACCATGGCACCTTCGTGAGCGAAACCGCGGGCCACCGCACTACCGACCGCGCCGCCGCCGCCGTAGACGACGACATTCTTGTTTTCCAGCAACATGACCTTCTCTTTCTGGTTGTTCACGCCATCGCGTGAAGTTTGTGGCCGGTGAGCTCGTGCACCCGGTGCTCGTCCTGGTTGTCGGTGTCCCGGCACAGCCGCGCGATCTGGTGACCGTGGTCGACCAGCGCGGCGGCGATCGCCGATCCGAAGCCGTCGCCCGCTTCGGTGACCACTGCCGTGGTCTGTGGCGGGCGCGATGAGCTCATACCTATACAGAGGCGAGCGCACCGCGAAAGTCATCGCCGCGATGTCACCAGCTGGCTCGCTGCGTACGCCCGCGCTCAGTCGGGCTCCGCCGAGCGGGCCGCTCCCCCGCGGTCAGCTGCTCTGAGCTGCGCCGAGCTCGCCTTGTCTTGGCGGTTTTTCGGTCACTGTTTGGTTGTCGGGACGAAACGCGTCAATGATTGCTTGACAGATGAGGAGAGGCCCGCACGCGCTGCTGGTGGGCAGGGTCGTCATGGTCCGATCCAGGCCACCGACCCCCGGCCCACTGATCCCGGAAGCCCGGAAAAGGCGCCGCCGACGTATCAGGGTCGGGAAACGGCCCTCCTAAGATCGCGGGCGGACGGGCTGTGGTAGCACTCGGAGGGGATGTTGCTCCACTTCCCGTCCGTCCGCCTCCGCGAAAGGCCCTGGTCGCGGCGCTACGCGAACGCCTCGGGGGCCGGGCAGCTGCAAACCAGGTTCCGGTCGCCGTGCGCCCCGTCGATCCGGCGCACCGGCGGCCACACCTTGCGGTCGTGCACGCCCGGGGTGGCGCCCGCGGGGTAGGCGGCCAGCTCCCGGCTGTAGGCGTGGTCCCACTTGTCGACCAGGCACGCCGCGGTGTGCGGAGCGCAGCGCAACGGGTTGTCCTCGGCGGTCCACTCCCCCGCCGCCACCCGGTCGATCTCCGACCGGATGCCGATCATCGCGTCGACGAAGCGGTCGATCTCGGCGAGGTCCTCGCTCTCAGTGGGCTCCACCATCAACGTGCCCGCCACGGGGAACGACATCGTGGGGGCGTGCAGGCCGTAGTCGGCCAGCCGCTTCGCCACGTCGTCGACGGTCACGCCGGACGCCTTCGTGATCCCGCGCAGGTCCAGGATGCACTCGTGCGCCACCCGGCCGCCCGTGCCCGCGTAGAGGACCGGGTAGTGGGCGGCGAGCCGCGTCGCGACGTAGTTGGCGGCGGCGACCGCGGTGAGCGTGGCCGCGCGCAGCCCCTCGACGCCCATCAGCCGCAGGTAGGCCCACGGGATCGGCAGCACGCCCGGGCTGCCGTGCGGTGCGGCCGACACCTGCCCGACCACGCCGCGGCCGGGCAGGAACGGCGCCAGGTGCGCGGCCACCGCCACCGGGCCGACGCCCGGCCCGCCGCCGCCGTGTGGGATGCAGAACGTCTTGTGCAGGTTCAGGTGGCTGACGTCGCCACCGAACGCCCCCGGCCGCGCCACCCCGACCAGCGCGTTGAGGTTGGCGCCGTCGACGTAGACCTGGCCGCCCGCCGCGTGCACCGCGTCGCAGACGGCGCGCACTCCGGCCTCGTACACACCGTGCGTCGACGGATAGGTGATCATCAGCGCGGCCAGGTCGCGGCCGTGCGCCGCGATCTTGGCGTGCAGGTCGTCGAGATCGACGTCACCGGTCGGGCCGGTGGCCACCACGACGACCCGCATCCCCGCCATCACCGCTGACGCGGCGTTCGTGCCGTGCGCGGACGCCGGGATCAGGCACACCTTCCGGTGCTCCTCGCCACGGCTGCGGTGGTAGGCCGCGATCGCCAGCAGACCCGCGAACTCACCCTGGCTACCCGCGTTGGGCTGCAGGGACACCGCCGCGTACCCGGTGAGCTCGGCGAGCCACCGCTCCAGGTCCGCGATCAGCTCGAGGGTGCCCGCCGCGTCCTGCTCCGGTGCGAACGGGTGCAGGTCGGCGAACGCGGGCCAGGTGATCGGCTCCATCTCGGCCACCGCGTTCAGCTTCATCGTGCACGAACCCAATGGGATCATCGTGCGGTCCAGAGCCATGTCGGCGTCCGCGAGGCGGCGCAGCCAGCGCATCAACGAGGTCTCCGAGCGGTGCTCGTGGAACACCGGGTGCGTCAGGTAGGCACTCGTCCTGACCAGCTCGGCGGGCAGCGCGTCGGCCGTGTCGGCGTCCAGCGCGGCCGCGTCCGCCTGCACGCCGAACGCCGCCCACAGCGCCTCCAGGTGGGCCACCGTCGTGAGCTCGGAACAGGAGATGCCCAGCGTGTCGGCGTCGACGCGGTGCAGCGTGATCCCCGCGGCGTGCGCGGCGTCGGCGATCGCGGCGGCCCGGCCGGGCACGCGCGCCCTGATCGTGTCGAAGTACGCGGTCGTCAGCACGTCGACGCCACCGGCGCGCAGGCCCGCCGCCAGCACAGCGGTCATGCGGTGGGTGCGCCGCGCGATGCGCGCGAGCCCGTCGGGGCCGTGGTAGACCGCGTAGCAGGCGGCGACGACAGCCAGCAGCACCTGTGCCGTGCAGATGTTCGACGTGGCCTTTTCCCGGCGGATGTGCTGCTCGCGGGTCTGCAGAGCCAGCCGTAGCGCGGGCCGTCCGTCGGCGTCGTGCGAGAGTCCGACCAGCCTGCCCGGAAGTTGGCGGGCCAGCCCCTCACGCACCGAGAGGTAGCCCGCGTGCGGGCCGCCGAACCCGAGCGGCACGCCGAAGCGCTGTGTGGTGCCCACCGCGACGTCCGCGCCGAGCTCACCGGGCGCCGCGAGCAGCGTCAGCGCCAGCAGGTCGGCGGCGACGGCGACCAAGGCGCCGCGTTCGCGGGCGGCAGCGATCACGGGGCGCAGGTCGCGCACGGCGCCCGACGCGCCCGGGTAGGACAGCAGCACGCCGTACGAGTCTCCTTCGGGGAGCCCATCGGCGGGATCGAACAGGGCCAGCTCGATGCCCAGCGGTTCGGCGCGGGTGTGCAGCACCGCGAGAGTCTGCGGAAGGGTGTCGGCGTCGACGAGGAACCGCGGGCTGTTCGACCGGCTCGCCCGGCGCAGCAGCGTCATCGCCTCGGCGGCCGCGGTCGCCTCGTCCAGCAGTGAAGCGCCTGCCACGGGAAGCCCGGTGAGGTCGGCAACGGTCGTCTGGAACGTGAGCAGCGCTTCCAGCCGCCCTTGGCTGATCTCAGGCTGGTACGGCGTGTAGGCGGTGTACCAAGCGGCGTTCTCCAGCACGTGCCGACGAACAACCGGCGGGGTGATCGTGGCGTGGTAGCCCAGCCCGATCATCGGCACGGTGACGGTGTTGCGGGCCGAGAGCGTCCGCAGCTCCGCGAGCACCTCCGTCTCGGTCCCCGCGGGCGGCAAGGTGGACGGCACGGGCCCGGCGTCGCGGATGGCGGCAGGCACCACCGTGTCGGCCAGCTCGGAAAGCGACGTGGCCCCGATGGCCGCGAGCATCGTGGCGAGCTCGTCGGGGCGTGGACCGATGTGGCGCGCGGAGAACGGGACGCCGCGCTCGAGGTCGGCCAGCGACGCACCGTTCTGGGCGGCACCGTTGGGAGACGCGCCGTTGAGGGAAGCAGAGTTCCGGGGGGACGGGCGGTCGGTCACAAGTGCCTCCGGGTGACGCGGAGCGGGCAGGGCGAAAGCGCCCTCCCCCTCTGTCGGTGCCCGACCGCTCGGGCGCCTGAGAGATTCACCGTGACGTGCCACGGCTTTCCCCGTCGGCGGACGTCCGCGCCATCGCGGACATCGCTTTCCAGAGGCGTCTCACCGGCGCGGTCCTGGGGCCTGAGAGGTTCCGGGGAGGGGTTGCTCCTTCGGCGCCCGGCTTGCACCGGGCTCTCCCGCGTTGGTTCGGCGACTGCCCGGCCCACTGTAGTGCCCTTGCTCGGGCTGTGGGGAGCGACGGGCCCTCGGCGGCGGAGCTAGCTGATCGCGCGGCGGGCGCGGCGTCGGGAGAGCTCGTCCTCCGGGGTCTCGTCGACCGACCCGCCGTCGGCGCGCTCCACCGGGAAATCCTTGATCGAGCCGCTGATCTCCTTCATCGCCCCGGAAACGGCGATGCCGAACACACCCTGGCCGCCGCGCAAGACGTCGACGACCTCCTCGGGCGAGCTGCACTCGTAGACCGTGGTGCCGTCGGAGAACAGGGTGACGCCCGCGAGGTCGCGCACGCCGCGGCGGCGCAGGTACTCGACGGCGACGCGGATGTTCTGCAGGGACACCCCGGCGTCGAGCAGCCGCTTGACGACCTTGAGGACCAGCATGTCCTTGAACGAGTACAGCCGCTGGGAACCGGAGCCCGCAGCACCGCGGATCGAGGGCACGACGAGCCCTGTGCGGGCCCAGTAGTCCAGCTGCCGGTACGTGATGCCGACGACCTGGCACGCGGTGGGGCCGCGGAAACCGACGAGCTGATCGGGCAGCCCGTCGAACCCGGACCCGACGAGCGGGTCCGGGAAAAGCTCACCCTGCTCGGGCGTGCCGGACGACGGCTCGTCCACCGTGCTCCCTTCGCAAACAACATGCTGGGAACTTGACCGTATGCGCGGAGAAGCGCAGGGTCAACGCGCCGCGCCGGGATGCGACGACGCTACGGCTGCGCGCCGCGGAAATCCTCCGGCGAAATGCTGTCGAGGAACTCGCGGAACTTCTCCACCTCGTCCTCTTGCTCGTCCGGGATAACGAGCCCGGCCTCGGAAAGGACACGCTCGTCGGCGTGAATCGGCACCCCGGTGCGCAGGGCCAGCGCCACCGAGTCACTCGGCCTGGCCGACACCTTCACCCCGCCGTCGAACACCAGCTCGGCGTAGAAGGTGCCGTCCTGCAGATCGGTGATCCGCACCTGCTCCAGCCTGCGTCCCAGGCCCGCGATCACGTCCTTGAGCAGGTCGTGCGTCAACGGGCGCGCAGGCTTGACACCCTGCTGCTCCAGCGCGATCGCCGTGGCCTCGACCGACCCGATCCAGATCGGGAGGTAGCGGTCGCCGCTGGTCTCTCGCAAGAGGAGGATCGGCTGGTTAGCGGGCAGTTCGACCCGGACTCCCACCACACGCATCTCGCTCATGCGGTCCCTCCTCCTGACGGTCCTGCTGCCTCCCGACGCTACACGGCGCGCTCGGCCCGCGCGCGCCTCCGGACGGGCGGCTCAGGCGTGTCGCCGATGGCGAAGCTCAGCCGCGGGGCCCCGTGATGAAGACGAGACGGAACTTGCCGATCTGCACCTCGTCGCCGTCCACGAGCACCGCCGTGTCGACCGGTTCGCGGTTCACGTAGGTGCCGTTGAGGCTGCCGACATCGACCACGACGAACTCGCCCGCGTCGCTGCGGAACTCCGCGTGGCGACGGGAGACGGTGACATCGTCGAGGAAGATGTCGCTGTCGGGATGGCGGCCCGCGCTCGTCACGGCCCGGTCGAGGAGGAACCGCGAACCCGCGTTCGGACCCCGTTTGACCACCAGCAGAGCTGCGCCCTCCGGCAGCGCCTCTACGCCGGAGACCGCCGGGTCCTTCGCGGGGGGCTCGGCTTCCGAGAGGAAGTCCGCGCGGAAGACCGATGTGGTCTCCGGGGCGCGCTCCGGGGGCACGCCGGGCCCGTCGTTCATGGTCACCTCGGGGTCTCCTCCTGCAAGCAACGTCTTTGTATCGGTGCCGGTCAAACCTACCGTGCTCACCGACGGAGCAGCGGAGCCGGTCAGTCTCCGACCAGCTCGCGGTAAGCGGCCGCGTCGAGCAGCCCTTCAGGTGTGTCCTTCACCCGGATGTCGAGCATCCAGCCGTCTTGGTACGGCGCGGAGTTGATGAGCTCGGGAGTGTCGGACAGGGCCTCGTTCACAGCCACGACGGTTCCGCTCACCGGCGCGAACAGGTCCGACACCGACTTGGTGGACTCGACCTCGCCTGCCGCGGACCCCGAGGCGAGGTCCGTTCCGACGTCGGGCAGTTGCACGAACACCACGTCGCCGAGCTGGGTCTGGGCGTAGTCGGTGATGCCGACCCGTACGACGCCGTCGCCGAGATCGCGCACCCACTCGTGGGCATCGGTGTAGCGCAGGTCGTCCGGGATCACGGCGGGAGCCTAGGCCATCTCCTCTGGATCTTCTACCGAGGTGGTGCCTGCCGCACCGCGCGTCCCGGGCGTGCGCAGCGCAAGCGCTATCTGGGTCAGGTAGAGACCCCCCGTGTAGAGGTAGAGCGCGCTTCCCCACACCGCGAACGCGTAGCCCGTGGGCCTGCACAGGTCCGCGAACCAGCCGGTCTGCAGCCCCCCCAACAGGAGCGGGAACGTCCACAGCAGCAGGAAGGTCGCGGCCTTGCCGAGGTAGACCACGGGTGGTGGCCCGTAGCCGCGGCGGCGCAGCAGCGGCAGGCACAGGGCGAGCACGAGGTCGCGGCCGACGAGCACCGCGACCGCCCACCAGGGCACGACCCCGCGCAGCCCCAGGCCGACCAGCGCCGCCAGGATGTAGAGGCGGTCGGCGGCGGGGTCCAGGAGCTCCCCCAGCCTGCTGTACTGGCCGAGCAACCGGGCGAGCTTGCCGTCGGCCCAGTCGCTGATCCCGCCGAGCGCGAGGACGATGATCGCCCACACGTCGGCACGGGGACCCAGGAGCAGCCAGAGGAACAGCGGCACGCCCGCCAGCCGCAGCACCGACAGCAGGTTGGGGACCGTGAGCACCCGCCCCATGCCGGTTTGTTCGGCTGCGCTTTCGACCACGCCGCGAGGGTAGATGTGGTGGCACGATGCGGCCATGACCGATGCCACCCCCGCTGCCGCGCTCAGGGAGAAGCAAGGCCCGCTCAAGCAGCGCTACCGCGACGATCCGACGGCGGCGCTCGTCACGCTCACCGCCGACGGCGAGCTGGACGGCAGCGGCGTCGCGTGCCGGGTCCGCACCGCGACGACCCTTGCGGAGGCGGGCCTGCATCCGGCCACCGGCGGCGACGGCACCCAGCTCTGCTCGGGGGACATGCTGCTCGAGGCGTTGGTGGCCTGCGCGGGCGTCACCTTGCGGGCGGTGGCGACGTCCATGGGGCTCGAGGTGGCGGGCGGGGTGCATGCGGAAGGCGACCTCGACTTCCGCGGCACCCTCGGCGTCGACAAGCAGGCCCCGGTCGGGTTCCGGGCCATCCGGCTGACGTTCGACCTGGCCACGTCCGCCGACCCCGACCAGGTCGCCACCTTGGTCAAGCTCACCGAGCGGTACTGCGTCGTGCTGCAGACCCTCCGGCACGCGCCCGACACGACCGTGGCCGTGCGCCACGGGGCGGGTGTGGCCGGATGAACGGCGCGCATGCGCTGCTCGGCACGCTCGTCGGTGCGGGCGTCGACGTCTGCTTCGCGAACCCCGGCACGTCCGAGATGCACTTCGTCGCGGCGCTTGACGGCGTGCCCGCGATGCGCCCGCTGCTCACGCTGTTCGAAGGTGTCGCAACCGGCGCCGCCGACGGATATGGGCGGATGGCCGGTCGACCCGCTGCCACGCTGCTGCATCTGGGTCCCGGCCTCGGCAACGGCCTGGCCAACCTGCACAACGCCCGGCGCGCCCACACGGGCATCGTGAACGTGGTCGGCGAGCACGCCACCCAGCACCAGAAGTTCGACGCTCCGCTGCAGTCCGACATCGCGGCCGTGGCGGGCTCGGTGTCGGGCTGGCTGCGCACGAGCGCCTCCCCGGCCGCAGTGGGCCGCGACGCCGCCGACGCCGTGGCGGCGGCGGGCGCGGGCGAGGTCGCGACCCTCGTGCTGCCCGCGGACGTGAGCTGGTCCGGCGGCGGCGCGGTCGCCGAGCCCGTCGCGGCGCCCGCCCGGCCGGTGGCCGATCCCGCAGCCGTGCGGTCCGCCGCCGACGCGTTGCGCACAGACGAACCCACCCTCCTGCTGCTCGGCGGCGACGCGTGCCGCGCCGGGGGCCTCGCCGCGGCCGCCCGGATCACGGCCGCCACAGGTGCGCGGATGCTCGTGGAGACCTTCCCGGCGCGCCTGGAGCGCGGTGCGGGCGTCGCCCCGGTCGCGCGGCTGGCGTACGCGGTCGAACAGGCCCAGCGGCAGCTGGCAGGCATCCGACACCTGGTGCTGCTCGGCGCGCGGTCGCCGGTCGCGTTCTTCGGCTACCCGAACAAGGCGGGCGACCTCGTTCCCGAGGGCTGCCACGTCCACGAGGTCGCGCCACCGACCGGCCTGGCCGCTGCCGCGGCGGAAGATCTCGCGGACCTCGTCGCGCAGGCCGCGGGGCCTGCGCTCGCCGACGCGGGCCGCCCGGGCCTGCCGACCGGGCCGCTGACCGTCGCGGCGGCGGCCGCGGTCATCGGCGCGCTGCTGCCGGAGGGCGCCATCGTCGTCGACGAGTCCAACACGTCGGGGTCGGGCCTGGCTTCGGCGACCGCGGGAGCACCGCGGCACGACTGGTTGACCCTCACCGGCGGCGCCATCGGCTACGGCCTGCCCGCGGCGACGGGCGCGGCGGTCGCGTGCCCCGGCCGTCCCGTGTGGTGTCTGGAGTCCGACGGGAGCGCCATGTACACGATCTCGGCGCTGTGGTCGCAGGCCCGCTACGGGCTCGACGTGACCACCGTCATCTACAACAACAGCGCCTACGCGATCCTGCGCGTCGAGTTGGCGCAGGTGGGCGCGGCGGGCCTGCTGACAGGCGACGGGTCACGGGCGCGCTCGCTGCTCGATCTCGGCAGCCCCCGGCTCGACTTCGTCGCACTGGCCACGGGTATGGGCGTTCCGGCCGTTTCGGTGGATTCCGCAGACGGCCTGGTGGATGCGCTGCGCAGCGCCGCCGCCGAGCCGGGGCCGCATCTCATCGAGGCGCTGGTGCCGCCCGTCGTCTGACGTGCGCCGCTCATCGCGCCTGGTCGTCGGCTCGGCGCCGGCTTACCCGGCCAGGTGGGGGGTTCGCGCAGACCGGCGACGTACCCTGCTATACGGAAAGCGGCCGCGACGAACGGAGCGGGGAGCCCGACGCGGTCGCCAAGAGAGTGCGGCATGATGTGATCAGCACGATCGACGATATGAGTCGTGTGGATCACACCTGTCTCGTTCCGGACAGCGATGATCATTTGTGGGAAGCCACCGCGAGCTGGGTCGCGGACGGCCTGGCGGCGGGTGAACGTGTCATCTACTTCGAGAACGACACCGCTGCGGCGATGCTCGGCAGGCTCGCCGACAACCGGGTGGCCGTGGACTCCGCGATCGCAGGCGGCGAGCTGGTCATCGTGCCGACCGAGCAGACGCGCATCGCGTGCGCGTATCCCGTCCCCGACATCGTCGAGGTCATCCGCACGGAGATCGTCAAGAGCGAGGCAGGCCCTTGGCCCGGCATCCGGCTGGCGGGCGAGTCCTCGGAGATGGTCGCCGTCGGCGGCCTGCGCAAGCTCGTCGCGTACGAGCGGGCCGTCGACTCGCTGCTGGCCCGCCACCCCGTCGCTCGCATGCTCTGCCGCTTCGACCGGCGCTTCTTCGATGATGAGGCGGTGGCCGCGATGCGCGACGTACACAGCACCGAACTGGTGACTCCGGCGATTTACGACGACACCCTCCTGCGCGTCACGGGCGCGTGGCCGACCGACCTCCGGTTCGCGGGCGAGATCGACCTGTCCAACCGGCCCCAGATCCGCCAGGTGCTCGAGCGCGCGCTCGACGCCGCGCTGCGGTCCCCGAGCGCCGCGACGGACATCACCATCGACCTCTCGTCGCTGCGGTTCATCGACGTCGCGGGGGCGGTCGAACTGGTGCACGCGGCCGAGTCCTTCCCCGAGACGCACCGCATGGTGCTGGTCGGCGCCCGCCCCCGCGTCCTTCGGGTGCTCGACCGGTGTGGTGCCCCTTTCGCGGCCCGGCTCGACATCGTCCCCCGCGAAGACGTCCGGTGAGGATCACCAGCCCACCGGAGGCGACGCAGCTGCGGCACAGCGTCGCCTTCTACGACTCCGAGTCCGACCTGATGAGCCAACTCGTCCCCGTGGTCGCGGCGGCCGTCGACGCCGGGGAGCTGTTGGCGCTGGCGCTGCGGCCGACCACGGAGAAGGCGTTGCGCGCCGCCGTCGTCTGCCCTCCCGACGTGCTCGGCCTGGCCAGGCCGAACGGGCCCGACGGGCCGTCCGGGCAGACGCTGGCCGCCCGCTGGGCCCGCGAGCTGCGCGAGCTGACGGCCTCGGGTCGCCGACACGTGTGCGTCGTCACCGAGCACTGGGGCGCCTTCGACGGTGCCGACGGCGGCTTCTGGACCGAGCTCGACGCGGCCGCCAACATCGCGCTCTCCGACCTTCCCGTGACCATGACCTGCTTCTATCCGGCCTACCCCCTGCACGTGTCGGTGGTGGACGGCGCACTGCGCAACCACCGGGCCGTGCTGCAGAAGGGGAAGCTGCGGACCAACGACGCCTACCTGGCTCCGGCCGAGGTGTTGCTCTCGACGCCCGCGCCCGCTCCCATCATGCTCGGGCCGCCCGACGAGCGACGCTCCTTCGGGGCGTGGGCGCTCAACGACGTCCGCAACGTCGTCGAGACGGCGATGCTCGCGGCTGACTTCCCCCGTGACCGTGCCGAGGACGTCGTGCTGGCCGTCAACGAGATCGCCACGAACGCGGTCGAGCACGGGCCGGGCGACGCGGAGCTGCTCCTGTGGACTGATGCCGACGGGGTCGTCGTCGAGGTGCACAACCAGGGTTTCCTGCACAACCCGCTGCCGGGCCTGGTTGCGCCGCACCCCGCCGAACGACACGGGCGCGGCGTGTGGATCGCTCGGCAACTCTGCGACTCACTGCACGTCTGGTCCGATGGTGACGGCACCCACGTACGCCTGCGCGCGGCTCCCTGACTAGGATCAGACCCAGCGCAGGATCACCTCTCCCGCTACGATGGCTACGGAATGTCACACTGACGGCAGCGTTTTCCGCCCAAGTGTGACGAACTTGGCCCTTCCCAAGCGGCGTCATGCGGAGAACACTCTTCCGCGGACTCGGCGGATTCACACGCGGGCCAAACACACGGGCACTACTCTTCCTCGGGATTACCATGTCTGACGATCAGCGACGATCTCGCACTGCGCAGGCCCTCCCGCACCGCATCAAGGTGCTAGGCGCGTTCACTCTGACGGTCGGCGGTGCGTCTGTCGCGTTGAGCGTCGATGCCCGCAGGCTCGTCGCCTATCTGGCGATCCACCCCCGCCCGCAGTCACGCGTCGCGCTTGCCGCCGACCTCTGGCCGGGCATCGCGGCAGGCGAGCGCCTGCTGGCCGACGCCCTTGGTGCCGTAGACGTACCCGGGCTGCTCGACGAGACCGACGGCACGCTGGCGCTGGCCGCGGACGTCGAGGTCGATTTCGCTGAGGCGATGCGGCTGATCCGGGCGCTGCCCACGTTGCAGGCCGCCGTCACCATCGACACCAGCCTGCTCACCGAGGACATCCTCCCGGGTTGGACGGCCGCATGGATCGCGATCGAGCGCGAGCGGTTCCGCCAGCTGCGCCTGCACTCCATCGAGGAGCGGAGCCAGCGGCTGATCACGGCGGGCCGGTTCGAGGACGCCGTCGCGATGGCCAAGGTCGCCGTGCGCACAGCGCCGAGCCGCGAGAGCGCCCGCCGTGCCCTGATGGAGGCCTACGTGGCCCTCGGTGACCTGGCCGCTGCGGTCAACGAGTACGACGAGTACCAGGAGCTGCTGCGCTCCAGCCTCGGTGGGCCCGCAGGCCACGGCCTCGAAGGCCTCCTGCCCATGACGCCTGCCTGGCCGGTGCTGCGCGCGCGCAGCGTCATGCCGCGCTCGGCCGTCCAGCTGCCCGGCGGCATCCGGGCTGCCCGCAGCGGCCGCCGCCTCGTCGCAGGTGGGTCCGCCCCCGGCAACCCCCGCTGACCGCCAGGCCGGGCATCAGGGGGCCGGCGGTCGGCGCCTGTGCCGTGTGGAGGCACGGCACCCGCGTTGTCGAGGCCGCACGGGCGTCCGGGCACAGGTGCAAGCACCACAACGCCGGTGCGGCGGCCTCGCCGCGCAGTCCCGGCACGGGATGATCGGCGGTTCCTGATCGGGGTCTCCCGTATCAGCGGAAGCGGGGTGGCCGCTTCTCCACGAACGCCGCCAAGCCCTCGGCGCCCTCCGGTCCCGACGCGCTCGCCGTGATCGCCTCGACTTCGCGGGCGAGCTGTTCGGACAGGGTCGCGTCCGGCGACGCCGCCAACAACCGCTTGATCCGACCGAGCGCGGCCGTCGGGCCGTCGGCCAGCCGGGCCGCGAGCCGTTGCGCCTCGGCGCCGACCTCGGCGTCCTCCACGACGGTCGCCACGATCCCGAGCGCCGCGGCCGTTTCCGCGTCGAGCACCTCGTCGGTGAGCAGGATCCGACGCGCCCGGCCCGCCCCGACCAGCCGCGGCAGCGTCCAGCTCATGCCGCCGTCGGGCGAGAACCCGATGGCCGGGTAGGCGGGGCGCAGCCGCGTCGAACGCCCCGCCACGGCGAGGTCGACCGCGCACACGATCGACATGCCCGCGCCCGCCGCCCAGCCGGGGACCGCGGCGACCACCGGCACCGGGCACGCCGCGATGGCGGTCACGAGCCCGTGGAACGCCTCGGCCAGTCCTCCGACGAACGCGCCTCGGTCCGCGGCGTCCGCGAACGCCCGCACGTCCCCGCCGGTGCAGAAGCTCGTCCCTTCGCTGACCAGCAGCGCCGCTCCCGTCTGCGCCGGGTCGACCGAGCGGAGCGCCGCGGCGAGCGACGGCAGCGCCTCGTCGTCGAGTGTCCCGTGGCGCCCGCGCGCGACGCGGAGCTTCAGCACGCGACCGTCTCGGACGACCGCCGTCGACGTCGCGGCGGTCACCTACAGCGTCCGGAGCTTGGGGAGGACGTCTTCGGCGAACTGGTTGAGGAAGCGCTCCTGGTCGTGGCCGGGCCCATGGAAGACGAGGTGGTTGAGGCCAGCATCGACGTAGGGCTTGATCTGCGCGATCGCCTCGTCCGGGTCGGAGGCGACGATCCAGCGCTTGGCGACCTGTTCGATCGGCAGCTCGTCCGCGAGCCGCTCCATCTCCACGGCCGAGTCCACGCTGTTCTTCTGGTCGGCGGTGAGCGACAGCGGCGCCCAGAACCGGCAGTTCTCCAGCGCGACGTCCTTGTCGCGGTCGTAGGACATCTTGATCTCGATCATGTTGTCGATGGCGGCGGGGTCACGGTCGGCCGCCTTGGCCCCTTCGGCCACCGCAGGCATCAGCTTGTCGGTGTAGAGCTCCATGCCCTTGCCCGACGTGCAGATGAAGCCGTCGCCTGCGCGTCCGGCGTACTTCGCCACGGCCGGTCCGCCGGCCGCAATGTAGATCGGGACCGGCTGCTCGGGCTTGTCGTAGATCGTCGCGCCGACCGTCTTGTAGTACTCGCCGTCGAACGACACGTCCTCGCCGGTCCACAGCTCCCGCATCAACCGCACCGCCTCACGCAGCCGCGCGAAGCGCTCCTTGAACTCCGGCCACTCCATTCCGGACACGGCGATCTCGTTCAGCGCCTCACCGGTGCCCACCCCGAGCATCACCCGCCCCGGGTAGAGCACCCCGAGCGTCGCGAACAGCTGCGCCAGCACCGGGGGGTTGTAGCGGAACGTCGGCGTGAGCACGGACGTGCCGAGCTGGATCCGCGAGGTCCGCTCCCCCACCGCGGTGATCCACGCCAGCGCCGACGGCGCGTGCCCACCCTCGTGCCGCCACGGCAGGAAGTGGTCGGAGACGACCGCGCTGTCCAAGCCCACCTCCTCGGCGCGCACCGCGTACTCGATCAGCTCCCGCGGCCCGAACTGCTCCGCCGACGCCTTGTATCCGATCCGCAACGCCACAACCGACTCCCTTGCGCCCCTCGACAACAACGATCCAGCTCTACCCTGCCACTCGCCGCGCGGTCGGGCAGCGAAACTCGGGTGACCCGCGCTCGCCCGGCGCCTAGCGTCGTGCAGGCCATGAGCGAATCTCCGCCCGCAGGCGATCGGCGACCCACCCTCGGCGCTCTTCGCAGGCTCTTGCCCTACGTCCGTCCCCACCGCGCCGCACTGCTCGGCAGCGGCGTCGCCGCGCTGGCAGCCACGCTCGCAGGCCTGGCGATCCCGCTGGTCACTCGCGCGATCGTGGACGGCCCCATCGCCGGGGGCGACCTCAGCGGCCTGCCGTGGCTCGTGCTGGGCGTGCTGGCGTTCGGCGTGCTGGAAGCCGGGCTGATCTTCCTGCGCCGGATGCTCGTCGCCCGGCCGAGCAACCAGGTCGAGGCGACGATGCGCAGCGACCTGTACGCGCACCTGCAGCGGCTGCCGGTCGCGTTCCACGACCGCTGGGCCTCTGGTCAGCTGCTCTCCCGCGCGACGTCGGACCTGACGACCATCCGCTGGTTCGTCGCGTTCTCCGGGATCTTCCTCGTCGTCAACGCCATCACGGTGGTCGTCGGGGTGGGCGTGCTCGTGTGGCTCTCGCCGTGGCTCGGCCTCGTCGTCGCGATCATGGCAGGCCCGCTCACGGTGGTCACCCTGCGGCTGGAGCGGCGGTACTCGGTGGCGGCGCGGCGCGCCCAGGACCAGGTGGGCGACCTGGCCACCGTCGTCGAGGAGTCGGCGCTGGGCATCCGGGTGCTCAAGTCGCTGGGCCGTGGCAGGCGGCTGACGAGCGGCTTCGTCGCCGAGGCGCGTGAGCTGCGCGGCACCGAGCTGGCCAAGGTGCGCATCCTGGCCATGCTGTGGACGGTCGTGGTGGTGGTACCCGAGGCCGCGATCGCGGTCATCCTCGCGCTGGGCGCCTTCGGCGTCGCGAACGGCAGCATGACGCTCGGCACGCTGGTCGCCGCGGCCACCGTCGTGACGTACCTGTACTGGCCGGTGGAGTCGATCGGTTGGCTGCTGGCCGAGGCCAGCACGGCGGCCGCAGCGACCGTGCGCTTCTTCGAGGTCCGCGACATCGTGCCCGCCGTCACCGACCCGGAGCAGCCGATCGGCTTCGGCGCCGTCCGCGGCGAGCTTGCGCTCACGGGCGTCCGTTTCCGCTATCCGGGGGCCGACCACGAGATCCTGCGAGGGGTGGATCTGGTGGTACGGCCCGGCGAGACGATGGCGCTGGTCGGGGCGACGGGCTCGGGCAAGACGACGCTCACCGCGCTCGTCCCGCGCTTGTATGACGTCACCGCAGGGAAGGTGACGCTGGACGGCGTCGACGTCCGCGACGTGGCGCTCGCTGAGCTGCGCCGCGCGGTCGCCACCGCCTTCGAGGACCCCGTGTTGATCTCGGCGAGCGTGCGCGAGAACGTGGCCCTCGGCGTGCCGTCCGCGCCCGACGACGCGGTCTGGGCGGCGCTGCGGGTGGCCAGCGCCGACGGGTTCGTCGCCGCGCTGCCGTGGGGGCTGGACACCCGCATCGGCGAGCAGGGGCTCTCGCTCTCCGGTGGGCAGCGCCAGCGGCTCGCGCTGGCCCGCGCGGTACTGGGGCGCCCGCCGGTCCTCGTCCTCGACGATCCGCTGTCCGCGCTCGACGTCCACACCGAGGCCGAGGTCGAGGCCGCGCTGCGGCGGGTGCTGGGCGGCGTCACCGCGTTGGTCGTCGCGCACCGACCCTCGACCGTCCAGCTCGCCGACCGGGTCGCGATGCTGCGCGACGGCGTCATCGCGGCCGTGGGCACCCACCGCGAGCTGCTGGCAGGCGACCCGCACTACCGGGCGCTCCTGTCGAGTCCTGAGGAGGTGCGGACGTGACGGACACCGGGGCAGGCACACCCCCCGCCGCCGCACCGCAGGTCGAGGAGGAGTGGCTCGGCATCGCGAAGGAGGACGACGACGCCGACGTCCTTCCCAGCGGCGCCGGGCTGCGCCTGCAAGCGCGGGCGCGGCGGCTGCTGGGCGAGCTCATCCGGCCGCACCGGCGCTCCGTCGGGTGGGCGCTGGCGCTGCTGGTCGCGCAGAACGCGGCCCAGCTCGCCGGACCCCTGCTCGTGGCGTCGGCCATCGACACGGGCATTCCGGCCGCGGTCGCGGGCGACATCGCCCCGCTGGCTTGGGCGATCGGCGGCTACGCCTGCTCGGCCGCCGCGGCAGCCCTGCTGCGTGCGGGCTTCCTCCTGCTGACCGGACGGGTCGGGCAGGACATGCTGCTGGAAGTGCGCAGGCGGGTGTTCACGCACGGGCAGCGGCTCTCGCTCGACTTCCACGAGTCGTTCACCTCAGGGCGGCTCATCTCCCGGTTGACCAGCGACGTCGACGCGTTGAACGACCTGCTGGAGAAGGGCCTCGACGGGTTCGGCGGCGCCGTGCTCTCGCTCGTCGGGATCTCCGTCCTGCTGGTGTGGCTCGACCCTGTGCTGGCGACGATCGTGCTGGCCGGGTTCGTGCCGCTGCTGCTGCTCACCCGGTGGTTCCAGCGTCGCTCACGGGCGAGCTACCGGCGCACCCGCACCACGGTGGCGCGGCTGATCGTGCACTTCGTGGAGTCGATGAACGGCATCCGCGCCGTGCAGGCCTACCGTCGGGAGGCGCGCAACGAGCAGATCATGAGCAGGCTCGGCGGGGCTTACCGGGACGCCAACGCGGAGGCTTTCCGCACGGTCGCGCGCTACGTGGGCTGGCTGCGCGGCGTCGGCAACCTGACGCTGGCGCTGGTTCTGCTCGTCGGCGGCCTGCGCGTGGCAGGCGGCGCGCTCGAACTGGGCGCGCTGACGGCTTTCCTGCTCTACCTGAGGCAGTTCTACGACCCGCTGGACGAGCTCGCGCAGTTCTTCAACTCCTACCAGGCGGCCGCGGCCGCCCTCGAGAAGATCGCGACGGTGCTCGACACCCCGCCGAGCGTGCGGGAGCCCGACCAGCCGACGCCGCTGCCCTCGCCCGTGCGCGGACACGTGCGCTTCACCGCGGTGCGCTTCGCCTACCGCTCGGACCCCGAACGCGTCGTACTGCCCGAGCTGTCGCTCGACATCGCGGCCGGGCAGACGGTGGCGCTCGTGGGGGCGACCGGAGCGGGCAAGTCGACGCTGGCCAAGCTCGCCGCCCGGTTCTACGACCCGACGGCGGGCACCGTGACCCTCGACGGGATCGACCTGCGCGACCTCGCCGACGCCGACCTCCGCACGGCCATCACGATGATCACGCAGGAGTCGTTCCTGTTCTCGGGGTCGGTGGCGGACAACATCGCGTTGGGGCGGCCGGACGCAACGCGCGAGGAGGCCGTCGCGGCGGCGGACGCGGTCGGTGCGCGGGGGTTCGTCGAGGCGCTGCCCGACGGGTTCGACACCGACGTCCGCAAACGCGGCGGGCGGCTCTCGGCTGGTCAACGCCAGCTCGTGTCCCTGGCCAGGGTGGTACTGGCCGATCCTGCGGTGGTGTTGCTGGACGAGGCGACGTCGTCGCTGGACGTGCCGAGCGAGCGCGCCGTGCAGGACGCACTTGAGACGGTGCTCGCCGACCGTACCGCGCTGATCATCGCCCACCGCCTGTCGACGGTGCTCATCGCCGACCGGGTGCTCGTCATGGCCGACGGCCGTGTCGTGGAAGACGGCTCACCGGCCACCCTGATGGCAGGCGGCGGCTCCTTCGCCGACCTGCACGCGGCCTGGCGCGACAGCCTCAGCTGACCCCCCCAAGGTGAGTCGTGCAGCTCGGCACGGTGAGTCGTGCATCCCGGCACGGTGAGCCCGGCAACTGAGCACGGGTGAGTCGTGCAGCTCGGCACGGCGAGTCCGGCGTCCGGGCACGCTCAGCGGTCGGCGGCCGCCGCGAGGGTGTCCAGAACAGCTGGGCCGTGCCGCGCGAGCTTGGCCTCACCGATGCCGCTGATCTGGCCGAGCTCGGTGAGGCTCCGCGGGCGGCGGGTGGCGATCTCCCGCAACGTCGCGTCGTGGAAGATCACGTACGCGGGCACGCCCTGCTCCTTCGCCGCGGCGCCACGCCACGCGCGCAGCTGCTCGAACAGCGGCGCAGCCTCCCTAGGCAGCTCGACGGCAGGCGCGCGAGAAGGACGTGTGCGGGCCACCTTCACCGGGTCGCGCCGCAACCGGACCTGCCGCTCGCCCCGCATCACCGCCCGGCTCGCCTCCGTGAGGGCGAACGTCTGGTGGGCCGCCTCGACGGCCAGGATCCCCTGCGCGAGCAGTTGCCGGATCACCCCGCGCCACTCGCCCTCGGCCAGCTCCGTGCCCACGCCGAACACCGTCAGCTCGTCGTGCGCGAACTGTTCGACCTTCGGAGTGCGCTTGCCCAGCAGGATGTCGACGATCTGGCCCGCGCCGAACCGCTGACGTCGCTCGCGGTCGAGCCGAAAGACGGTGGAGAGCAACTTCTGGGCGGCGACGGTGCCATCCCACGACTCCGGCGGCACGAGGCAGGTGTCGCAGTTTCCACAGGGCGGCGCCTCTTGCCCGAAGTAGGCCAACAGCTGCACCCGACGGCACTCCACCGTCTCGCACAGCGCCAACATCGCGTCGAGATGCTGGCCGAGCTTGCGGCGGTGTTCCCGGTCGCCCACCGACTCGTCGATCATCCGCCGCTGCTGGACGACGTCGGCCAGGCCGTACGCGAGCCACGCGGTGGACGGCAGCCCATCCCGGCCCGCCCGGCCCGTCTCCTGGTAGTAGCCCTCAATCGACTTGGGCAGGTCCAGATGGGCCACGAATCGGACGTCGGGCTTGTCGATGCCCATGCCGAAGGCGATCGTCGCGACCATCACCACGCCGTCGTCGCGCAGGAACCGCTTCTGGTTCGCGGCGCGCGTTTGGGCGTCCAGTCCAGCGTGGTACGGAAGCGCTGAGATGCCCTGTGCCACAAGGAGTTCGGCGGTCTGCTCGACGGACTTGCGCGAGAGGCAGTAGACGATTCCCGCGTCGCCCGCGTGCTCGCTGCGCAGAAGGTCGAGCAGCTGGCGGCGGGGCTCGTTCTTCGGTGCGATCCGGTAGGTGATGTTGGGCCGGTCGAAGCTCGCGACGAACTGCCGAGCGTCCTGCAGGGCAAGCCGTTGAGTGATCTCCGCGTGCGTAGCGCGGGTGGCCGTCGCGGTGAGGGCGATCCGCGGCACGTCCGGCCAGCGCTCGTGCAGCTGTGAAAGGGCCAGGTAGTCGGGCCGGAAGTCGTGGCCCCACTGGGCGACGCAGTGCGCTTCGTCGATCGCGAACAACGCGATCCGACCGCGTTCCAGCAGGTTCATCGTGGCGGGGACGCGCAGGCGCTCCGGCGCCAGGTAGAGCAAGTCGAGCTCGCCGGCGAGGAACGACGTCTCGACCAGGCGCCGCTCGTCGATGTCCTGCGTGGAGTTGAGGAACCCCGCGCGAACCCCGAGCGCGGTGAGCGCGTCGACCTGGTCTTGCATCAACGCGATCAACGGGGACACGACGACGCCGACACCTTGTCGCACCAGAGCCGGGATCTGGTAGCAGAGCGACTTGCCTCCACCGGTGGGCATCAGCACCACCGCGTCGCCGCCCGCGCAGACGTGCTCGACGATCGCTTCCTGCTCGCCCCGGAACTCGTCGTAGCCGAAGACGCGCCTCAGGACGTCGAGCGGGCCGGTAGCCGTGTCGGGGAGCACGCGCCCGATGGTAGGCGGCGCCCCCGGTGGCCGGGGGCGGGTGGGGACGGATGGGGACGGGCGGGGACGCGCAACGCCGCCGCCATGATCGCCGGAAGTGGTGGCAGAGGTGCATATCTGCACCTGTCGCACCACTCCTGGCGATCACCCGCGACCGAATTGCCGACAATTCGGAGATGACAGGATGGGGGCATGGGTGTCGACCGCGCAGTGTTGTTCGGGCTGGCCACCAGCGAACGGTTCGAGCGCGTCGTCAAAGCCTTGCCCGGCGGCGAGCGGGTGGCGTGGCGGGCGGCGTCCCGGTACGTCGCCAGTCGCAGCGAAGCCGAGGCCCTGGCCGTTGCGGGGCGGCTTCTGGGCGAAGGGCACGGTGTCAGCGTCGACCTGTTCGGCGAGCTGGTCACGGACCCCGTTGCCGCCGGTGAGATCGTCGAACAGTACCGGTCGCTGGCGGCCGCGCTGACGACCGCGGACGCCGACGCGTGGCTTTCGGTCGACCTCACCCACCTCGCGCTCGACGTCGACGCGGCCGGCGCCGCTGACCGGCTCGCGACGATCGCCTCCGCACTGCCTGCCGGGCGGCGCGTTCAGGTCGGCGCCGAGGACGCGGCCCGCGCCGATGCCGTGCTGGACTGCGTGTTGGAGGTGGCAGGCCGCGGGTTGGCCGACCGGCTCGGCGCCACGATCCAGGCGAACCTGGTGCGCTCCCCTTCCGACGCACCCCGCCTGGTCGACGCAGGCGTGCACGTGCGGCTGGTGAAGGGGGCTTACGTCGAGGCCGAAGGCGTTCATTCCTATGGTGAGCCGACCGACGTCGCCTTCCTCCGGCTGGGGTTCGCCCTTGCCGAGCAACACGCGGCCTGGTCGATGGCCACCCACGACAGTCGGCTGCGGGAGGCGCTGCTGCTGGCCGTCGGCCCGGTCTCGGTCGAACACCTGCTGGGTGTGCGCCCTGACGTGCTCGACGAGCTGCGCCGTCGTGGTGTTCCGACGCGGGTCTACGTGCCCTACGGCGGAGACTGGTTCCGCTATTGGATGCGCCGGGTCGCGGAGTCCCGCGGCGCCTAGCCGGGCTGCGGCCTCGCGGATTCCCGACTCACCGTGCCGAACTGCACGACTCACCGTGCCGAGCTGCACGACTCACCTTCAGGCTCGGATGCGGGTGCCTTTCGGGTCGTACAGGGGGGCCGCCGCCACCTCCGCCGGGATCCAGTCGCCATCCACGCCCACCTCGACCTCGCCTCCCCCGTTCACCGGCAGGTAGGCGTAGGCGATCGAGCGGGCGACGGTGTAGCCGTAGCCCCCGGAGGTCACCTGCCCCACCACCTCGTCCCCGACGCGCACCGGCTCGCCACCCAACGCCACCGCCCGCGGCTCGGCCAGGGTCAGGCATCGCAGCCGCCGCGACGGCTCGCGCAGCGCTTCCGACGCGCCGACGAAGCCCCCCGTGCGCCGGACGGCGAAGGACAGACCGGCCTCGGCGGGCGTGGTCTCGGGCCCGATGTCGCTGCCCCAGGCCCGGTAGCCCTTCTCCAGCCGCAGGCTCTCGATCGCGCGGTAGCCGCCAGGGGTCGCTCCGGTCGCAGCCAGCGCGGCCCACAGCGCCGCGCCGTACTCCGTGGGGCAGTACAGCTCCCAGCCCAGCTCGCCGACATAGGTCACGCGCAAGGCGCGCACGGGCACGTCGGCGACCGTGGTCGTACGCAGCGCCGGGTACGGGAACTCGGCGTTGTCCAGCGACGCCGCCGTCAGGGGTGCGAGGAGCTCGCGTGAACGGGGACCCCACAGACCGAAGCACGCCCACCCGCTCGTCACGTCGGCGATCCGCACGTCGGCGCCCGTCAGGCGGGCCTGGCGACGCAGCCAACCCAGGTCGTGCAGCCCGAACGCCGTGCCGGTGACGACCTGGAACGTGTCCACGTCGATCCGGCTCACCGTCACGTCCATCTCGATGCCGCCGCGCTCGTTCAGCGCCTGCGTGTAGACGACGGCGCCAGGTGGGCGATCGACGTGCCCGGCGAACACGCGCGCGCAGAACCCGGCCGCGTCCGGCCCGGAGATCTCGATCTTGGCGAACGAGCTCTCGTCGAACAGGCCCGCTGATTCACGCACGGCCCGATGCTCCGGCTCGACGCACGGCGACCAGTTCCGGCCCGCCCAGCCGTGCGGTCGCAGGTCCGCGTCCCCCGCCACCGCGTAGTGGTTGACCCGCTCCCAACCCGCTTTCTCCCCGAACACCGCGCCGTGCGCGACGTGCCACGGGTACGCGGACGACGTGCGCAGCGGGCGCCCCGCGCTGCGCTCGGCGCCCGGGTAGCGGATGTCGTAGTAGGTCTCGTAGTTCTCGCGCGTGCGGGCCAGCGTGTAGCCGGGCGAGCGATAGTGCGAGCCGAACCGGCGGACGTCCATGTGCCACAGGTCCAGGCCGGGGTCTCCGTCCAGGATCCAGTTGGCCATCACGTCGCCGATCCCGCCCGCGCCCGCGATGCCGTGGGCGCAGAACCCGGCCGCGACGAAGAACCCGGCAACCTCGGTCTCGCCGAGGCAGAACTCGTTGTCCGGGGTGAACGCCTCCGGGCCGTTGATCATCGATGTGACGCCGACGTCGGCCAGCGCAGGCACCCGTACCTCGGCGTTGGTCAGTATCTCGCCGAACCGGTCCCAGTCGGGAGGCAGGAGTTTCCCGTTGAAGTCGGCGGGAGGCACGTGGCTCGGCCACGCGAGCGCCGACTCCCGCTCGTACCCGCCCATCACGAGGCCGTCGATCTCCTGGCGGTAATAGACGAGCAGGTCAGGGTCCCGCAACGACGGGAGGGGGCGGGCCGGCAGGGACCCGGCGGGAAGGGCCGTCGTCACCAGGTACTGGTGCGACATCGGCACCACGGGAATCCGGACGTCCACCAGCGCGGCGACCTCGGCGGCGAACATGCCTCCGCAGTCGACGACGATCTCGCACTCGACGTCCCCGCGGTCGGTGCGTACGGCCGTCACCCGCCGCCCGTGCGGGCCCGCGACGGTGTCGAAGCCCAGCACCCTGGTGCGCTGCGCGATCGTCACGCCGCCCTCGCGCGCACCCGCCGCCAACGCGTAGCAGAGCCGGGCGGGATCGATCTGTCCGTCGGTCGGGGTGTACGCCGCACCGAGCACCCCTTCGGTGGACATGAGGGGGAACAGCTCCCGCGCCTCCTGCGCCGAGACCAGCTCCAAGGGCAGCCCCGCCCGTTGCGCCCAGCCGTGCTGGCGGCGGATCTCCACCAGCCGCTCGGGCGAGGACGCCAGCCGCAGCGAACCCGACTCCACCCAGCCCGGGTCGTGCTCGCCCTTCGACAGCTCTCGGTAGAGCTCGACGGAATGCACGTTCATGCTGGTCAGCGCGGGATCGGAGCGCAGCTGCCCGACCAGGCCCGCGGAGTGGAACGTCGATCCGCTGGTCAGTTCGGCCCGTTCGACGAGCAGCACGTCACGCGCCCCTCGTCGAGCCAGGTGGTAAGCGACGCTCGCCCCACCGACGCCGCCACCGACGATCACGATCTGAGCACGGTCTGGTAGATCAGGCACAAAGGCGACTTTACGATCTTCTCAACGCTCTGGGGGACCCAATAGTCTCGCCGGAATGCAGGTCGGGAACCTTGCTTTGGACATCGAGTCGCTGCTTGACGCGATTCCGCAGACTGCGCACCATCCGCGGACGGTCGAAGAGCTCCCCGGAGGTTTGACCAACTGTAATCTGAAAGTCACGAACAGTAACGGCATTTGCGTTGTGCGGATACCGGCAGAGGGTCCCGGCCTGCTCGGGATCGACCGGGAGCACGAGTACGCCAACTCCGTCGCCGCCGCCACGGCGGGCGTCGGAGCGCCGGTGCTGCATTATCGCCCCGGCCAGGGACTGACCGTCGGGTTCCTGCCGGGCCGGGCGCTGACCGACGACGAGCTGCACGACCCGGCCGTACTGCACCGCGTCGCCGCGGCCTGCAGGCAGCTGCACGCGGGCCCGCGCTTCGTCAACGACTTCGACATGTTCGCGGTCCAGCGCCGCTACCGTCGGATCGTCGCCGAGCACGGGTTCCGCCTTCCCCCCCGCTACGACGAGTTCGCTCCCGCCGTCGCAGCGATCCAGAAAGCGCTGGGGCCACGGGTGACCGTGCCGTGCCACAACGACCTCCTCGCCGCCAACCTCCTCGACGACGGGGAGCGCGTCCGGATCATCGACTACGAATACGCGGGCAACAACGACCCCTGTTTCGAGCTCGGGAACATCTGGAGCGAGGCAGCACTGCCCCCCGATCGGCTGGACATCCTGGTCGAGGCCTACTTTGGCAAGCCTCGACCGACGCAGGTCGCGCGGGCACGGCTGTTCGGGCTGATGTCGAAGTACGGATGGACGCTCTGGGCGTCGATCCAAGACGGCACCAGCCCGATGGAGTTCGACTTCTGGTCCTGGGGGATGGAGAAGTACGACCGCGCTGTGGCGGAGTTCGACAGTGAGGAATTCGACGTGCTGCTGACCGCAGCACGCTCGCCTGAATAACGTGCTGCTGACCGCAGCGCGTTCCCCTGACTAGGAGGCCTGATGTCCACCCCGAATGACGATGAGGCAGTCCTGCACCGCCTTGGTTACGCGCAGGTGCTCTACCGCGAGATGGGCGGCTTCGCCAACTTCTCGATCTCCTTCACGATCATCTCGATTCTTGCGGGCTGTCTTACGTCGTACTGGATCGCCTTCAACTACGGCGGCCCCGTCGTCATCACGTGGGGCTGGCTGCTGGTCGGCGCGTTCTGCGTGCTGGTCGCCATGGCGATGGGTGAGATCGCCTCCGCGATGCCGACCGCGGGCGCGCTGTACTTCTGGGCTTCCAAGCTCGGCGGCCCCGCATGGGGCTGGTTCACCGGGTGGTTCAACCTCGTCGGCCAGATCGCGGTCACCGCATCCATCGACTACGGCGCGGCCATCTTCACGACGGCCCTGCTGAACCTGTGGTTCCCCGACGCCATCGGCACCGACGGCGTGGCCATCTTCATCACCTTCACCGTGATCATCGCGGCGCATCTCGCGCTGAACCTGCTCGGCGTGAACCTGCTCGCGACGCTGAACAACATCTCGGCGTGGTGGCACATGGTCGCCGTGATGCTGATCGTGGTCGTGCTGCTGGTCGTGCCGACCCACCACCAGACCGCGGCGTTCGTCTTCGGCCAGACCATCGACAACTCGGGCTTCGTCGGCATGCCGTTCTGGGTGATCTTCGGCTTGGGACTGCTGATGGCGCAGTACACCGTCACCGGTTACGACGCCTCGGCGCACATGAGCGAGGAGACGCGCCTGGCGTCCCGCTCGGCCGCCTGGGGCATGGTCATGTCGGTCGTCGTGTCCGTGGTGTTCGGCTTCATCCTGCTCGTGGCCGTGACCTTCGCGGTCCCCGACGTGCAAGGCACGCTCGACTCCGTCGTGAACGCCGTCATCTACATCTGGACCAAGTCGCTCGGCGACGGGTGGGCGGAGTTCCTGCTGCTGCTCGCCGTGGTTGCCCAGTTCTTCTGCGGCACCGCCTCGGTGACGTCCGCGTCGCGGATGATGTTCGCGTTCTCGCGCGACGGTGCGGTGCCCGGTTCGCTCATCTGGCGGCGCGTCTCGACCAACCGGGTCCCGGTCAACGCCGTGATCGCGATCTGCGTGCTCGCGTGGGCCCTGATGCTGCCGACGCTGGTCAACCTCGCGATCGGCCAGGTCGTCGGCACCTCGATCGCCGTGATCGGCCTCTACATCGCGTTCGCCCTCCCGATCATCCTGCGGATCCGGGCAGGCGACCGGTTCGAGCACGGCGCGTGGAGCCTCGGCAACCACTACAAGTGGATCTCGCCGCTGGCCGTGGCCTGGATCGCCGTCATCTGCGTGATCTTCCTGTTCCCGCTGAACGCCAAGGGCGTGCCGTGGGCGCCGGACTTCGACTGGACGGTGGTCAACTACGCGCCGCTGACCGTCGGCGGCGCGCTGATCCTGTTCGGCGGCTGGTACCTGATCTCGGCTCGGCACTGGTTCACCGGTCCCGTCCGTGAGGCGGGCACCGAGGCAGAGCTGGCGGGCATCGAGCAGCGGTTGGCAAGCTGATGCCACGTCCACGCACCGGAATGCTCACGGTCGAAGAGCTCGCCGTCCTCGTCGACGACGGGGCGGTCGACACCGTGCTTCTCGCGTTCACCGACATGCAGGGCCGCTTGCAGGGCAAGCGCTGCGCGGCCCCGTACTTCATGGACGAGGTCGTGCCGCACGCCGCGGAGGCCTGCAACTACCTGCTGGCCGTGGACGTCGACATGAACACGGTCGACGGCTACGCGATGTCGAGCTGGGAGCGCGGGTACGGCGACTTCGTGCTGCGCCCCGACTTCACCACGCTGCGGATGGTGCCGTGGCACGAAGCGACGGCGCTGGTGCTGTGCGACGGGGAGTGGGCCGACGGCTCCCCCGTCGTCGCCTCACCGCGCCAGATCCTGCGCCGCCAGCTCGACCGGCTCGCCGAACGCGGCCTCGTCGCCGACGTCGGCACGGAACTGGAGTTCCTGCTCTACACCGACTCGTTCGACGAGGCGTGGCAGAAGGGCTACCGCGACCTGCGCCCCGCCAACCTCTACAACGTCGACTACTCGATGTTGGGCACCGCCCGCGTCGAACCGCTGCTGCGGCGCATCCGCAACGGCATGGCGGGCGCGGGCATGGTGGTCGAGTCGGCAAAGGGCGAGTGCAACCTCGGCCAGCACGAGATCGCCTTCCGCTACGCCGACGCGCTCACCAGCTGCGACAACCACTCGATCTACAAGACCGGCGCCAAGGAGATCGCGGACCAGGCCGGGATGGCGCTGTCGTTCATGGCCAAGTTCGACGAGCGGGAAGGCAACTCCTGCCACATCCACATCTCGCTGCGCGGCGAGGACGGCAACGTGTTCGCGGGGGACGGCCCGAACGGCTTCTCGCCGCTGTTCGAGCAGTTCCTCGCCGGGCAGCAGGCCTGCCTGCGTGAGCTGACCTACCTGTTCGCCCCGAACATCAACTCCTACAAGCGCTACGCGGCAGGGAGCTTCGCGCCGACCGCCGTGGGGTGGGGAATGGACAACCGCACGTGCGCGCTGCGCGTCGTGGGGCACGGGCAGGGCATGCGCGTCGAGAACCGGGTGCCGGGCGGGGACGTGAACCCCTACCTGGCGGTGGCCGCGCTCATCGCCGCGGGGCTGCACGGCATCGAACACGAGCTGCCGCTACCGCCGGAGCTGCAGGGCAACGCCTACCTGTCCGACGGGCCGCGCGTGCCCTCGACGCTGCGCGACGCAGCCGAGCTGTTCGCGCAGTCGAACGTGGCGGCCGACGCGTTCGGCAAGGACGTCGTCGAGCACTACACCAACGCCGCCCGCGTGGAACTGCAGGCGTTCGAGGGCGCCGTCACGGACTGGGAGCGGCGGCGTGGCTTCGAGCGTCTGTGACGGGTAGCTCGTGCGCGGATGTCGTCGCCATGGCGACGACATCCGCGCACAGGCCGCTTATCGGGATCACGGCATACGGCGAACCCACCGCGTACGGGGTCTGGGAGCACGAGGCCGTGCTCCTTCCCCGCACGTACACCGACGCGGTACTCGCCGTCGGCGGGCTGCCCGTGCTGCTGCCCCCACGCGCGGAGGCGGCCCAGATCGTCGAGCGGCTCGACGGCGTGGTGCTCGCGGGCGGCCCCGACGTCGACCCGAGCCGCTACGGCGCCGCGCGCGATCCGCACACCGGCCCTCCGCGCACCGAGCGCGACGCGGCGGAGCTGGCCGTACTGGCGCGCGCCCTGGAGCTGTCACGGCCGGTGCTCGCGGTGTGCCGCGGCCTGCAGGTGCTCAACGTCGGGCTCGGCGGCACGCTGGTGCAGCACGTGCCCGACGTGGTGGGCCACGCCGGGCACAACCCCCAGCCGGGCGTGTTCGGCCGCACCGAGATCGCGTTCGAGCCGGGCTCGTTGATCGACGGCGCGCTGGGTCGGCGCATCGTCGGGCAGTGCCACCACCATCAGGCCATCGCCCGGCCCGCGGACGGACTGGCCGTCACCGGCCGGGCGCAGGACGGCACGATCGAGGCGGTGGAGCTGTCCGGCCACCCGTTCGTCGTCGGCGTCCAATGGCACCCCGAACAGGACGACCCGCGGATATTCGCCGCTCTGGTGGCGGCCGTGACGGAAAAGGAGCAAGTGTGAACCGGTTCGAGGGCCGCACGGCCGTGATCACCGGCGGCGCCAGCGGCATCGGCCTGGCGACCGCGCGCCGGTTGGCGTCGGAGGGGGCGCACATCGTCGTCGCCGACATCGACCCGGTGGCGGGCGCCGTGGCGGCCAAGGAGGTCGACGGGCTGTTCGTGCGCACCGACGTCACCTCGGAGTCCGACGTCGAGGCGCTGTTCGCGGCGGCCGTCGACGCGTACGGCGCCGTGGACGTCGCGTTCAACAACGCGGGGATCTCCCCGCCCGACGACGACTCCATCCTCACCACGGGGCTGGAGGCGTGGCGGCGGGTGCAGGAGGTCAACCTGACGTCGGTGTACCTGTGCTGCCGCGCGGTGCTGCCGCTCATGCAACGGCAGGGGCGGGGCGCGATCGTCAACACCGCGTCGTTCGTCGCGGTGATGGGCGCGGCCACCTCCCAGATCTCCTACACCGCTTCCAAGGGCGGGGTGTTGGCGATGACCCGGGAGCTGGGCGTCCAGTTCGCCCGCGAGGGCATCCGGGTCAACGCGCTGTGCCCCGGTCCCGTCGACACCCCCCTGCTGCAGGAGCTGTTCGCCGCCGATCCCGAACGCGCACAGCGGCGCCTCGTGCACATCCCGATGGGCCGCTTCGGCCGCGCCGAGGAGATCGCCGCCACCGTCGCGTTCCTGGCCAGCGACGACGCGGGCTTCATCACGGCCAGCACGTTCCTGGTCGACGGCGGCATCTCCGGCGCCTATGTGACGCCGCTGTAGTTGTGCGCCGCTGTAGGCCGTGCGCGGAAAACGTTGCCCCGGCAACGTTTTCCGCGCACGGTCAGGTGAGGCGGTGCAGCACCTCCGGCAGCGGCTCCGCGTGGACGACCGCGAGGCGTTGCGTGGCCCTGGTCAGCGCAACGTAGAGGTCGTTGGCGCCGCGCGGGCTCTCGGCGAGCACCTCGGCGGGCTCGACGAGCACGACGGCGTCGAACTCGAGCCCCTTGGCCTTCGCGATCGGCAGGACGACCACGGGCGAGGTGAGGTCGACCTCGGGATCGGCCGGGCCGTCGGGGGTGTCGGGGCCCGGCTCGACGACGCCCATCAGCCGCTCCCGCAGCCCGGCGAGCCGCGCGACCGGGGCGAGCACGGCCGTGCGCCCCTCCCCCACGGCGCCCGCCTCCTCCGCGGTGACTTTCGCGACCTCCTCGTCCAGCGCCGACGGCCGGACGGCGATGGCCCGGGGCGCGACACCGGTGCTGCGCACCGACGTGGGCGGCGCGAGGCCGGGTTCGAGCACGGCCAGCAGGTCGTCGGCGACGGCCGAGATCTCGGCGGGCGTCCGGTAGTTGACCGTGAGCTGCACGAGCCGCCAGCGGTTCGCCACGTACGGCGCGAGCACCTGGTCCCACGCGGAGGCCCCGGCCAGGTCCCCGGTCTGCGCGATGTCGCCCACCAGCGTCATCGAGCGGGTCGGACAGCGGCGCATGACCAGCCGCCACGCCATCGGCGAGAGCTCCTGCGCCTCGTCGACGATCACGTGTCCGTAGGTCCACTCGCGGTCGGCGGCGGCGCGCTCGGCCGTCGAGTCGTAGCGGCGCACGGCCTGCCGCTCGGCGAGCCGGTCGGCGTCGATGACGTCGGTGGCGCGCAACAGCTCGGGATCGAGGTCCTCCTCGAGGTCGAGCACGTCGAGCACGCCCTGGGCGTACATGACCTCCTCGCGCAGCGCCGCCGCCTCACGCGCGGCGGCCTCGGCGCCGTCGTCGCCGAGCAGCTCGGCGGCCTCGTCGAGCAGGGGGACGTCGGCGGGCGTGAAGCGCTGACCAGCCGGTACGTCGCCTGCGGGCAGCGGACGGGACAGCAACGCGCGGTCGGCGACGGGCAGCCGCCTGGCCGCGACGGCGAGCCGCCGCTCGTCGGCGTAGAGCTCGCTGAGCAGCTGCTCCGCCGACAGGGTCGGCCACAGCGCGTCGAGCTCCCGGTTCAGCGCGCGGCTCTCCTTCAGCTCCTCCCGGATCTCGGCGAGGTCGCCCGCGTCGAGCAGCCTGCGTCCTCCCGGCACGATCGAGCGCGCGACCTGCTCGGCCAGCAGCCGGATCGCCTCGCTGTGGAAGACCCGCTTGGCGGCGTTGTGCGGCTTGCGGGAGCGGCGGGCCCGGGTGCGGGCGGCGTTCGCGATGTCCCGGTCCAGCCGGACCTGCTGTTGCTCGACGACCAGGTGCACGGGGCGGCGCGGCAGCTGCTGCCGGTCGCGCACCGCGGCGGCGATCACGCCTGCCATCTCCGCGCGCCCCTTCACTTCCGCGACCCGCGGCGACTCCGTGCGTCGCGCGTCCAGGCCGGGGTGGAGCTGGCCGACCGTGGCCAGCACGACGCTCGTCTCGCCCAGCGACGGCAGCACCTGCCCGATGTAGCGCAGGAACGTCGGGTTGGGGCCGATCACGAGCACGCCGCGGCGCGCCAGGCGGTCACGGTGGGTGTAGAGCAGGTACGCCGCCCGGTGCAGGGCGACGGCCGTCTTGCCGGTGCCGGGCCCGCCCTGGACGACCAGCACGCCCGACGGCTTCGACCGGATGATCGCGTCCTGCTCGGCCTGGATCGTCGCGACGATGTCCGACATCTGCCCGGTGCGGCTCGCGCCCACTGCCGCCAGCAGCGCGGCCTCGCTGGTGAGGCCGCTGGCCTGGGCGCCACCAGCGGCGCGAGCGGCGTCCAGGTCCAGGATCTCGTCGTCGATCCCGGTCACCTCGCGGCGGCGGGTGCGCAGGTGGCGGCGGCGGCGGATGCCCTCGGGCGAGGCGGCCGTCGCCGTGTAGAACGGCCGTGCCGCGGGCGCGCGCCAGTCCATCAGCAGCGAGTTGTACTCGTCGTCCTCGTCGAGAAGCCCGAGCCGCCCGATGTAGCGGGTCTCTGCGTCCTCGGTGTCGAGTCTGCCGAACGCGAGCCCGTGTTCGGCCGCCCGCAGCGCCGCGAGCCGCTCGGTGTAGATCCCGGCGGCCACGTCGCGCTCCGTGAGCGCCTGCGGGGTGCCCACCGTCTCGTCGTGCAGCACCTCCTGCAGGCGCCGCGCCGTCTCGGCGCGTCGCCTGTCGAGTCGTTCGTAAAGCATCGCGACGTAGCGACGCTCATGCTCGATCCCGTCGCGGTCAGTCTCTGCAGGGGCCGTGCTGTCTGACACCGATCACCTTCGCCGCAAGTCTTGTGGAAGAAGCGACCTACGACCGTACCAGCGGACCGACCTCATCCGCCGGGGTGGCGGGCGCGCGGCGCTCTGCCGTAGGGCTGCTCCACCGGATCGACCGGTTCCGCGGGCGGTATCGACCGCAGCACCGGAGCGTCGGCGAGGGCCAGCGGATCGCCGTGGTGCCGCAGCCGCATGGGCGGGCCGCTGACCAGCTTGTACTCCGCCTCGTCCTGCCGGATGTCGACGCGCAGCTGCCTGCCGTGCCAGTTGAGCCCGAACGAGATCCGCGACAGCGCAGGCGGCAGCCGCGGGGCGAAGCCGAGCCCTTCGGCATCGCAGCGCATCCCGCCGAACCCGTTGACGACGGCCGTCCAGGTGCCCGCCATGGACGCGATGTGCACGCCGTGCGCGGAGTTGCCCGCGAGGTCGTTGAGGTCGACGAGCGCCGACTCGGCCAGGTAGTCGTACGCCAGGTCGAGATGTCCGGTCCACGCGGCCATGACCGCCTGCGTGCACGCCGAGAGGGACGAGTCGCGCACCGTGATCGCCTCGTAGTAGGCGAAGTTGCGCTGCATCTGCTCGAGCGTGAACGCGTCGGGGCGCAGCGCCATGGCCAGCACGAGATCGGCCTGCTTGGTCACCTGCTTGCGGTACAGGTCGAAGTAGGGCACGTGCAGCAGCAGCGGGTAGTGGTCTGCTGGGGTGTTCTCGAAGTCCCACATCTGATGCTGGGTGAAGCCCTCCGACTGCGGGTGTACGCCCAGCACCTCGTCGAACGGGATCTTCATGGCCTTCGCCGCGTCGCGCCAGCTCGCCATCTCCTCGGCGTTCACGCCCAGCGCGTGGGCGGCCCGCCGGTGCTTCGCGGCGGTGTCCGCGGCCACCCGCAGGTTCAGCTGGGCCATGAGGTTCGTGTAGACGTTGTTGTCCACGATCGCCGTGTACTCGTCCGGCCCGGTGACGCCGTCGATGCGGAAGCTTCCCGACGAGTCGTGGTGCCCCAGCGAGCGCCACAGCCGCGCGGTGGCCACGAGCAGCTCCAGTCCCACCTCGCGTTCGAACTCGGTGTCACCGGTCGCGGCGACGTGGCGCCGGACGGCGTCGGCGATGTCGGCGTTGATGTGGAACGCGGCGGTCCCGGCAGGCCAGTAGCCCGAGCACTCCTGCCCGCGGATCGTGCGCCACGGGAACACCGCGCCGGTCAGGCCGAGCTGGTCGGCGCGTTCGTAGGCGAGCGGCAGGATCGTCTGCCGCCAGCGGAGCGCGTCGGCGGCCGCGTCGGGCACCAGGAACGACATCATCGGCAGGCTGAAGGTCTCGGTGTCCCAGAAGGTGTGTCCGTCGTAGCCCTCGCCGGTCAGCCCCTTCGCCCCGATCGCCCGCCGCTCGGCGCGGGCGCCTGCCTGCAGCACGTGGAAGATCGCGACACGGACGGCCTGCTGCAGCTCGGCATCGCCGTCGATCTCGACGTCCGCGGTGGCCCAGAACGCGTCGAGGTAGTCGCGTTGTTCGGCCAGCAGGCCGTCCCATCCGGTGAACCGGGCGGCGGCCAGCGCGGCGCGCACCTGGTCGTGCAGCGCGGGCTGGCTGCGCCGCGACGACCACCCGTACGCCAGGAACTTGACGATCGTCAGCGTCTGGCCGGGTGCCAACCGCGTGATGACCGTGCAGCGGCCGATGTCCTCTGTGGCCTCGCAGTTGACCTGCAGCTTCTCCGGGCCCGCCACCTCGTGGTCCATCCCGGCCGCGACCCGCAGCCCGGACTGGCGGGTCCGGTGGATCAGCCAGGCCCCGTTGGCGTGCGTGCCGTGCTGCTCGGAGACCAGCGGGTCGGTCAGCGCGGCCTCGACCCGCGGGTCGTCTTCGTCACGGGCGGGCAGCTGCTCGTTGGCCACCAGCTCCGACTGCAGAACCAGCAGCGCCGGTGCGTCGAGCACCTCGACCTCGTACCGGATCGCCGCGATCGCCCGCTGTGTCAGCGAGACCATCCGGACGCTGCGCACCTTCACCACGCGGCCTGCGGGCGAGGCCCACTCCACGGTGCGGGTGAGCGTGCCCGCCTGCAGGTCGAGCACCCGCTCGTGGTGGCGCAGCTCGCCGTAGCGCAGGTCGAACGGCTCGTCCTCCACCAGCAGCCGGATCAGCTTGCCGTTGGTGACGTTGATGATCGTCTGACCCGACTCGGGGTAGCCGTAGCCTGCCTCGGCGTAGGGCAGCGGCCGCGTCTCGTAGAACGAGTTGAGGTAGGTGCCGGGAGTGGCGTTCGGCTCCCCCTCGTCGAGGTTTCCGCGCAGTCCGATGTGGCCGTTGGACAACGCGAACACGGACTCGACCTGGCCGAGGGCGCTCATGTCCAAGCGCGGCTCGCGGACCAGCCACGGCTCGACGGTGAACGGGCGCCCGGGATCAGGACTCATCGAGCAACTCCTCAAGGTCCTGCACGACGACGTCCGCGCCGTGCTCCTTCAGTGCGTCGGCGTGCCCGACGCGGTCGACCCCCACGACGTAGCCGAAGCCGCCTGCACGTCCCGACTCCACGCCTGCCAGCGCGTCCTCGAAGACCACGGCCTGCTCCTTGGGGACGCCGAGGTCGGCCGCCGCTGCGAGGAACGTGTCCGGTGCAGGCTTGCCGGGCAGGTTGCGCTCCTTGGCGACGACGCCGTCGACCCGGTGATCGATCAGTTCGGTGAGGCCCGCGACCTTGAGCACCTGCTCGGCGTTGGCCGACGACGACACGCACGCGGTCATCAGACCTGCGGCCTTCACCGCACGCAGGTACGCGACCGAGCCGGGGTACACGTCCACCCCCACCGTGCGGATCTTCTCCTGCACGAGGTCGTTCTTGCGGGTCGAGAGACCCCAGAGCGTCTCGGCGTCCGGCGGGTCGTCCGGCGACCCTGTGGGCAGGTCGATCCCGCGTGACTGGAGAAAGCCCTTGGTGCCGTCCAGCCGCGGGCGGCCGTCGACGTAGGGGCCGTAGTCCGCGGTGATGTCGAACGGGCGAAACGGCGTCCCGTCGCGCTGGGACCGCGCGCGCAGGTAGTCGTCGAACATCTGCTTCCACGCCGCGGCGTGGACGCTGGCGGTGTCGGTGAGCACGCCGTCGAGATCGAACAGGCATGCGCGCGTGGTGTCGGGAAGGCCGAGCATGCGCGAACGGTACCCACCCGCCGTTCACGGGCAGCGACCGTGCGCCGGATATTCACCTCGTCGCTACTCAGACCGCTAGACGGCCGCCGGTGCGGCCAGTACCAGCACCCGCGGCTCGCCCGCGGCACCGGTCACCGTGACCGTGCAGCCGCGGTCGGCGAGCTCGGCTGTCACCGAGAGCAACCCGCCCTGTGCGCGCGGCTCGATGTCGCGCTGGACGGTGTCGCGCACGGCTGCGAGCAGCCGCAGCGGGTCCACGGGCGCGCGGTGCAACGCCGGGTCGACGGCGATCTCGACCCGCAGGCGCTTGCCGAAGCGGGCCTGCTCCAGCGCCAGGTAGTCGCGGACCGCGGCCAGTTCGTCCCCGAGGGTGCTCGGGGTGTCCGCGGGCCGGTCGGTCGCGCGGCTCAAGTCGGCGAAGCCGACCAGCAGCTCCCGCGCGCGCATCGGGTCCGTGCGGATCAGCGAGGCGATGGCGTTGAGCGAGTTGTAGACGAAGTGCTGCTCCAGCCTGCGGCTCTCGACGCTCTCATCGGGCGCCGATCGCTGCGACGCGGTCGGCTCCGGGGTTTGATCAACGGGGACGACGGTCTCCCGCGGATCTTCGGGCGTCGGCGTCCGGGTGGGCTCCGACTCGTGCCGTGGTGTGGGGTCAGGGGCTGCGCCCGGCTCGTCTTCGCGCCGGGCCCACGCCATCGTCGCCGACCCGGACGCCACGGCGCCGCGCCAATGCGGAAGCCGCAGCCTGCCGTCGGCCGTGAAGCCGGTGTGGTCGACGAGCCCGACCAGCCGCGGTTCGACCCAGATCGCGTCCCTCGCGATATCGGGCGGTACGTCGCCGCGAAACGGCGGGGACTCGCGGTGCAGCTGCCGCAGTCCCGCGACCGGGCGCCTGCGCTCGTCGCCGCTCACCCCGACCCTGCCGACGTAGCGCAGACCGCCCTGCTCGGGCACGCCGACGAGCAGGCTCGCGATCCGGTCGGGGTGCCGCGGGTCGACCGGGGTCCAGCCGCCGACGAGCACGCGTCCGATGCGGGGCACCGGCACCCGTACCCACAGCGGCGAGCGCTGGCCCGGCTTGTACCGCGACCCCAGATGCCGGGCGTGCAGCGCCTCGACCCCCTTCGCCTCGGCGATGTTCAGCAGCGAGGGCAGCTCCGACATCGGCATCGGTGAGGTCGTCCAGACGGGGGCCGACGTGAAGCCGAGGCCCTCCAGCAGGGTCCGCCGCTCGCGGTAGGGCACGTCGAAAAGGGGGTGGCCGTCGAGCCAGAGGAGGTCCGCGACCTGCAGGTCGACCGGGACCGTGCGGATGTGGTGCTCGGTGGGCCGATAGCGGGCGCTGCGCCGCTGCAACCTCGCCACGCGGGGCGCGTGTTCCTCGCCGCGGGCGACCAGCGTGCCGTCGAGCACCATGCCCCGGGGCGGGGAGTGGCGCTCCAGCTCCGGCACGAGCTCGGGGTAGGCCGAGGTCATGGACACGCCACCCGAGCTGAGCAGCCGGGTCCGCCTGCCGGGCTCGACGTAGGCGATGCAGCGATGCCCCGTCCAGGCGAGCTCGACGACCCAGTCGGGACCGACCGGCGCCTGCCCCGAGCCTGCGGCGACCTGCATAGGCGAGACGAGATCGGGGAAGGAACGCGGACCCCTCGTCACGGTGCTCACGGTAGTCGTTAACGAGCGGAAGCGGCTTGCAGCAGGGTGACGCTGCTCCGACCGCGCCGCAGCGGCGTCACCCTGCCGCGACTCCCGCCCGCCGCGACGGGGACGATGGAGCTCACCATGACCCTCACCGAGCGGCTCCCCCCCATCCCCGACCCCGACGGTCTGGTGGAGGCCTTCGCCGAATGGGCCTACGAGGAACGCGGCCTCTCGCTGTACCCGGCGCAGGAGGAGGCGCTGCTGGAGCTGGTCACGGGGGGCAACGTGATCCTCTCGACGCCCACCGGCTCGGGGAAGTCACTGGTCGCGGTCGGGGCGCACGCGGCGGCGTTGGCGCGCGGGCACCGCACCTTCTACACCGCGCCGATCAAGGCGCTGGTGAGCGAGAAGTTCTTCCAGCTGATCGACACGTTCGGGGCGGAGAAGGTCGGCATGCTCACGGGCGACGCCGCCGTCAACGAACAGGCCCCGATCATCTGCTGCACAGCGGAGATCCTCGCCAACATCGCGCTGCGCTCGGGTCGCCAGGCCGACGTCGGCTCGGTCGTGATGGACGAGTTCCACTTCTACGCCGATCCCGACCGCGGCTGGGCCTGGCAGGTGCCCCTGATCGAGCTGCCACAGGCCCAGTTCCTGCTGATGAGCGCCACGCTGGGCGACGTCACCTTCTTCCGCGAGGACCTCACGCGGCGCACCGGCCGCGAGACGGCGGTGATCACGTCGGTGGAGCGGCCCGTGCCGCTGCACTACCGCTACGTCCTCACGCCGCTGCACGAGACGATCAGCGAGCTGCTGTCCACCCACGAGGCGCCGGTCTACGCGGTGCATTTCACCCAGGCCTCCGCCGTCGAACGCGCGCAGGCGTTGATGAGCATCAACGTCACGAGCAAGGACGACAAGCAGGCCATCGCCGACCTGATCGGGGCGTTCCGCTTCACCGCGGGCTTCGGCAGGACGCTCTCCCGGCTGGTGCGCCACGGCATCGGCGTGCACCACGCCGGGATGCTCCCCCGCTACCGGCGGCTGGTCGAGACGCTGGCTCAGGCCGGGCTGCTGAAGGTGATCTGCGGCACCGACACGCTCGGTGTCGGGATCAACGTGCCGATCCGGACGGTCCTGTTCACCGGCCTCGTCAAGTTCGACGGGCAGCGCACCCGTCCGCTCAAAGCGCGCGAGTTCCACCAGATCGCCGGTCGGGCGGGGCGGGCGGGCTACGACACGGTCGGCACCGTCGTCGCGGAGGCGCCCGATCACGAGGTGGAGAACGCGCGGCTGCTCGCCAGGGCGGGCGACGACGAGCGCAAGAAGAAGCGCATCGTGCGTAAGAAGCCGCCCGAGGGGTTCGTCGGCTGGTCGCAGACGAGCTTCGAGAAGCTGCAGGCCGCTCAACCCGAGCCGTTGACCAGCCATTTCAAGGTGACGCATGCGATGCTGCTCAACGTCATCTCCCGTCCGGCGCACGACAAGGTCGGGGCTCCGCCCGGTGCGTTCACCGCGATGCGCCACCTGCTGGAGGACAACCACGAGCCGCGGGCGCGGCAGCGTCGCCACATCCTGCGCGCGATCGCGATCTACCGCGCCCTGCTGGCAGCCGGGGTCGTCGAACGCCTCCCCGAACCGGACGCCGAAGGACGGATGGTGCGGGTGGTCGGCGACCTGCAGCTGGACTTCGCGCTCAACCAGCCGCTCTCCCCGTTCGCGCTGGCCACCTTCGAACTGCTCGACCGCGAGTCCCCGACCTACGCGCTCGACGTCGTGTCCGTCGTCGAGGCGACCCTCGACGACCCCCGCCCGGTGCTCTACGCGCAGCAGAGCAAGGCCAAGGGCGAGGCCGTCGCGGTGATGAAGGCCGAAGGGCTGGAGTACGAGGAGCGGATGGCCCGGCTGGAGGAGATCACCTGGCCCAAGCCGCTCGACGAACTGCTCGAGGCGGCGCTCGCGACGTACCGCCGCGGCGCGCCGTGGGTCGAGGACGCGCGGCTGTCCCCGAAGTCGGTGGCGCGCGACATGTACGAGCGCTCGATGACCTTCGTCGAGTACATCGGGCACTACCAGCTCGCCCGCTCGGAGGGACTGGTGCTGCGCTACCTGGCCGACACCTATCGTGCGCTGCGGCAGACCGTGCCCGACGAGGCCAAGACAGAGGAGCTCGCCGACATCGAGGAATGGCTCGGTGAGCTGGTGCGCCAAGTCGACTCGTCCCTGCTGGACGAGTGGGAGGCCCTCGCCGCGGGCGCGGGCGGCGGGGACTCCGCTCCCCCACCGCTGGACCAGGGCCCGGCCGGGGTCACCCGCAACGCGCGCGCGTTCCGGGTGCTCGTCCGCAATGCGATGTTCCGCAGGGTGGAGTTGGCCGCGCTGCGCCGCTGGGACCTGCTCGGCGAGCTCGACGCGGAGGCGGGCTGGGACGCCGACGCGTGGCGCGCCGCGCTGGCGCCGTACTTCGCCGAGTACGGCGACAACCTCGTCGCGATCGGCACCGGCCCCGCCGCCCGCGGCCCTGCGATGATCACGATCGCCGAGGAGCCCGAGCGCTGGCTCGTCCGGCAGGTGCTCGACGACCCCGACGGCGACCGCGACTGGGCCGTCACCGCCGAGGTCGACCTCAACGCGTCCGACGAGGAGGGCGCCGCGGTCGTCTGGGTGACCGACGTAGCCCCCAGCTGAGTCGTGCATCTGAGCCCGGTGAGTCGGGCAACTGAGC